>CALXJW010000107.1 GCA_944388725.1 uncultured Clostridia bacterium
CTGTAACCCATCGCCACTGTAGTGGCGGTGGGCTACATTTTTACTACTAATTTGTTGAATTTAGAATTAATATATGTTTCTAGTTTTGTCATAAATTCATTGGGTTCTATTTCTTTTTTTGCAACCATATCTAATCCTTTTTCCCAACTTGCAGTAAGTTTTGGATTCAACATATCTGGCATAGAATAATTAACAATATCATATATTGCTTCACCTTTTTGAGTAGGTGTTATTATTTGAGTTTTTGAATTTATTTCTATATATTTTATTCTTTCTAATTTTTTTATTATTTCTGCTCTTGTTGCACTTGTCCCTATTCCTGCTCCTTTAATTTGTTCTCTTAGTTCTTCATCTTCTATCAACTTTCCCGCGTTTTCCATTGCTAATATTATGGAACCAGAATTATATCTTGAAGGCGGAGATGTCTCAGCATCCTTAATATCAAAATTTTCTATTTGTATTTCTTGTCCCTTTTTTAAATTTTTTAAAATCTCTAAATTATTTTCTGTTTCATTATTGTTTCTATCTTCATTTTCCACAGTTTGTGCTTTTTCTGTGGATTTTGATTCTGTTTTTTTATTTTTTAGTACTTCTAAATATCCTAAATTTGTACAAACTTTTCCATTTGCATTAAATGTTTCTTCATCTATATTTACTGTTACTGATATTTTATTATATTCTGCTGGCGGATAAAATATTGCTATAAATCTTTTTACTATTACATTATACACTCTTTTATGCAATTCTGGCAATTTTTCATAATTTTCAAATCCTTGTCCTGTTGGTATTATTGCATAATGATCTGTTATTTTACTATCATTAACATATTTTGTTTTTGTTAAATTTGTTGAATATTTTTCTGTTATCATTTTTTGTAAAAATTTTTGCACTTCTTCATCTTTGTAACCTTTTGCTAATCCATTTAAATTTTTAGTAATTTCTTTTGCTACTGCTGTTGATAAAACTCTTGCATCTGTTCTAGGGTATGTTACTAATTTTTTTTCATATAAATTTTGTATCACTTCTAATGTTTCATCTGGTTTTATTTTGAATCTTTTTGTACATTCATTCTGAATTTCTGCCAAATTAAATAATAATGGTGCATTTTCTTTTTGCTTTGCTTTTTTTAATTCTGTTATTATTGCTTTTTTATTTATCAAAGTCTGTATAAATTTTTTTGCTTCTTCTTCTTTTTTAAATCCACTTTCATTATATAATAATGGAGAATTAAACATCATAGATTTTTCATTTACTTTCCATTCCGCTTCAAATTTCCCCTGCTCATTTCCAAATTCTCCTATGATTTTATAATATTTTGTTTTAACAAAATTTCTTATTTCTCTTTCTCTAGATACTACCATTCCTAAAACACATGTCATAACTCTTCCTACAGATATAGATACTTTTTCTTCATTTGTTTGAGATTGTATTTTTTTTCTAAATATTATTGATAATAATCTTGAAAAGTTTATTCCTATTAAATAATCTTCTTTGGCTCTTAAATATGCACTGTCTGATAAACTATCATATTCTGATAAATCCTTTGCTTCTCTTATTCCTCTTAATATTTCTTCTTCTGTTTGTGAATCAATCCATACCCTTTTCATCTTTGCTTTTGGATTTGGCTTTGCCATCATAAATACTAATCTTTGTATATATTCTCCTTCTCTTCCTGAGTCTCCTGCATTATAAATTTCTTCGACATCTTCTCTTTGTAATAATTGTTTTACTATGTTAAATTGATTTTGTACAGCTGGTATAATCTCATATTTCCATTCTTTTGGTATAAATGGCAAAGTATCTAATCTCCAAAATTTTAATTTTTCATCATATACTTCTGGATAACTCATTGTTACTAAATGTCCTACACACCATGTTATTATCCATTCTTCTGATTCTAAGTATCCATTTTTTCTATTTGTATTTATTTTTAATGCTTTTGCAAATTCCATTGCAACTGATGGTTTTTCTGTTATTATTAGTTTTTTGGACATTTAGTTACTCCTTTCGTATAAATTTGTAAATTCAAAGCTTTCTCTTTTTACTTTCGTAAATTTGGGGACGGTTCTCTTTTTTACTTTTTGCATTATATATTCTATATTTTTGTTCATGGTTTGTCAATAAATATTTCTAGCAATATATTATAATCCTTTTATCTTGTGTTATCTATGCACATTTTACACTATCAAAAAAAATTAAAATTTGACAAAAGATAAAAAAAATAGTAAAATATAGATAAGTACCTTTGAGGTACAAAAAATTTTGAGGAGGTAAGTCACATGAAAGGTCAAACTATTTTTCCGCACGAAGCTCGCCTTCAAGCACAGAGAAAAGCAACGAGAGCAATGGAGCAACGCAATTCCGCGGCGCTGATGGCTGCCATCACACAGGACAATAAGGATCGCCAAGCTTTCCATGATGCTCACATCGCCGCCCGCCAAGCGGTCTATGATTGGCGTGCTCGCTGCGCTGCAGAACTGGCATAAGTTTGTCCTCATACCCCTCCCATGGGAGTCCCGAGTAGCCGAAAGGCTACTTTGGGACCCCTTTTATTATATGTACTTTCATATTATATAATAAGCCATAAAGTTAATAATAAAATTGTTCACAAAACAAAATTTTAAAATGTGCAAAATTATACATAACTGTATTAAAAATTTTGTACATTTTTATTGTAATAACAAATGTTTCAAACTTTTTAATGTAAAAAGTGCATTTTCATTGACTTTTAGGCATTTTGCTAGTATAATTTTGATATTGATATTCATTAAAATATTTAAAAACATAATTTATTTTTATATATAGAAAGGTCTGATTTTTATGTCATATAATTTTAAAGAAGTAGAAAAAAAATGGCAAGAATATTGGGATAAAAACAAAACATTTTATACAGATGTATGGGATTTTTCAAAGCCAAAATTTTATGCCTTAGATATGTTTCCATATCCATCAGGGCAAGGTCTACATGTAGGGCATCCAGAAGGATACACAGCTACTGATATAATTTCTAGAATGAAAAGAATGCAAGGCTATAATGTTTTACATCCTATGGGATGGGATGCTTTTGGACTACCTGCAGAACAATATGCAATTAAAACTGGAAACCATCCAGCTGGATTCACGGAAGCAAATATAGCAACATTTAAAAGACAATTAAAAATGTTAGGATTATCTTTTGACTGGGATAAAGAACTTTCTACTTGTGATCCTGAATATTACAAATGGACTCAATGGATTTTTAAACAATTATTTAATGATGGATTAGCAAAATTAGTAGAAATGCCTGTTAACTGGTGTGAAGAATTAGGCTGTGTTTTATCTAATGATGAAGTTATTAATGGAAAAAGTGAAAGAGGCGGTTTCCCTGTAGTCCGTAAAAAAATGAAACAATGGATTCTAGATATTCCAAAATATGCTGATATTTTGTTAAACGGTCTTGAAGATATTGATTGGCCTGAGTCAACAAAAGAAATCCAAAGAAATTGGATTGGTCGTAGTGAAGGTGCTGAAGTTACTTTTAAAGTTGCAAATAATGATGAGTTAAAATTTACAGTATTTACAACAAGACCTGATACTCTTTTCGGAGCTACATATTGTGTGTTTGCTCCAGAACTTGATTTAGTTGATTTAATCACAACTGATGAACAAAAAGAAGCTGTTAAAAATTATAAAATGCAAGCTGCTTCTAAATCAGATTTAGAAAGAACAGAATTAAGTAAAGAAAAGACTGGTGTATTTACAGGAAGTTATGCCATAAATCCTGTAAATGGAAAAGAAATTCCTATCTGGATTTCAGATTATGTATTATCAACATATGGTACTGGTTGTATTATGGCTGTTCCAGCACATGATCAAAGAGATTATGAATTTGCAACAAAATTTGGATTAGATATTATCCCAGTTCTTGAAGGTGGAGATATATCTAAAGAAGCTTTTGTTGGAGATGGATTACATATTAATTCTGACTTTTTAAATGGACTTAATAAAACAGATGCAATCAATAAAATGATTAATTGGCTTGAAGAAAATAAAATTGG
>CALXJW010000108.1 GCA_944388725.1 uncultured Clostridia bacterium
CTTTGATTTTTCTATTTGTTGCTTTTTATTTTCATTATTTTTTGTATGTGTTTCAATTTCTTTGTTTATCATTTCTGTCATTTCTTGTATTGATGTTTCACTTTCATTAAATGATGATACAGATATTTTTAAATTTGTTATGTCTAAATTCAAATCATCTATATATTGTTGGCTATCTTTGTTTTTAAGAGAATATTCATCAACTTCTTTTTGCTTTTCGCTATTTTTTTCTGTTATTTCTTCTATTTCTTTTTCATTTTTTTCTTTGCTTATCTTTATTGCATTTTGGTTTTCTTCTGCTTTTGCTTGTTCATTTTTTAAATTGTCTATTCTCTTTTGTATTTTTTCAATATTTTCTTCTATTGATAAAACTCTTTGTTTTTCTGTTGCATATGTTATATCAATCTCTTGTAATTGTTTTTCTTGGCTTTCTATTTGCTCAATTATATTTTCTGATGATTCTAAATACTCTTCTTTTTCTTTTTCTAATTTTTTTACATCTTCTTCTAGTTTTTTTACTTCTTTTTGTAGATTTTCTATTTCTCTACTACGTCCTAAGATATTAACTGTTTTTTTAGCTACAGAACCACCTGTCATTGCTCCTGATGGATTTATTATATCTCCTTCTAGTGTTATAATTCTAAATGAATATGTATTTTCTTTTGCTACATTTATAGCATTTTGCATATTATCAACAACAACTGTTCTTCCTAATAAATTTAATATTATTTGTTCATATTTTTTATTAAATTTCACTAAATCTGATGCAATTCCTATTACACCTATTTTTTTACCTTTAATATTTTCTAATTTTTTACCTTTAACTGATGTAATTGGTAGAAATGATGCTCTACCCAAATTGTTTTTTCTTAAATATTCAATTAATCTTTTTGCATCCTCTTCTGTTTCTGTTACTATGTTTTGAAGACTTGCTCCTAAGCTCATTTCTATTGCTATTTCATATTTTTCTGGAACTTCTATTATATTTGCTAAAACTCCTTGCATTCCTTTTCCAAGTTCTTTTATTTGTTCACATTGTTTTAATAATTCTTTAACACTTTTTGTGTAGCCCTCTTTTTCTTTTTCTGTTTCTATTAAAAAGTTGCATCTTGTTTGTTTCATTCTCATTTCATTTGTTTTATTTACTATTTGCAAATCAAATTCTTTAACTTTTGTATTTATCTGTTCTTTTTCTTTATTAATTTCTTGAATTGACTTTAGTATTTTATTTCTATTTGCTTCAATTTCATAAAATCCTTTTGCTATATCTTCTTTTTGCATTTTGGCTCTGTCTAAGTCTAGTATATTATTACTTATTTCTTCTTTTAGTTGATGTGCTCTTTTTTCTAGATTTTCGAAATTTGCTTTTTGCATACTTATCTCTGATTGTAATTCATATTTTCTGTCTGTGCTTTCTTCTATTTCTTTTTTTAGATTTTCTATTTCTATTTCTTTTGCACTCAATTTTTGTGTTAATTTATTTAGTTCTTCTTCTTTTTCTTTTAATTCCTTTTCAAATTTTTCTTTGTTCTGTTTTAAATTATCTTTTTTAGATTCTTTTTGTTTTATTTCATTTTTTAGGTCTTCTATTTTTTCTTCTGTTTCTGTTATTTCTTTTTTATATCTTTCTACATTTTCTATATTATTTTGTATTTTTGTTTCAAATACATTTATATCAGAATTAAGTCTTTCTATTTCTTTTTGACTTTCAAATCCAATATTTTGCATTTGCTCTATTTCTGTTGTTATTTCATCTATTCTATCTTTTAATTCTTCTTTTAGAATTTTTACTTTTTCTAATTTTCCTTCTTCTTGATTTAATGTTGAATTCATTATTTCTTCATCTTTTGTTATTTCTTCTAAACTTTGTTTATATTTTTCTATGTTATATATAAATAAACCTATTTCTATATTTTTTAATTCTTCTTTTAAATTTAAATATTTTTTTGCCTTATCTGATTGTAATTGTAATGGTTCTAAATTTCCTTCTATTTCTGTTAATATATCATTTATTCTTAATAAATTTAATTTTGTTTGTTCTAGTTTTTTTTCTGTTTCTTCTTTTCTTGCTCTATATTTTACTATACCTGCTGCTTCTTCAAATATATGTCTTCTATCTTCTGATTTATTGCTTAATATTTCATCTATTTTTCCTTGACCTATTATTGAATATCCATCTCTACCAATTCCTGTATCCATAAATAATTCTACAACATCTTTTAATCTACATGGTACTTTATTTATGTAATATCCTGTTTCTCCGCTTCTATATATTTTTCTTGTTATTGTAACTTCTGAATATTCTATTGGTAATGTTCCATCTGTATTATCAAATATTAATGATGCTTCTGCAAATCCTAAAGATTTTCTATTTTGTGTTCCTGCAAATATTATATCTTGTGTTTTTGCTCCTCTTAAAGATTTCATACTTTGTTCTCCAAGTATCCATCTTATACAATCTGATATATTACTTTTTCCTGAACCATTTGGACCTATTACACTTGTTATTCCAGGCATAAATTCTAATACTGTTTTATCTGCAAATGATTTAAATCCTTGCATTTCTAGTCTTTTTAAATACATGTTTCTTCACCTTTTTTATTATTGTGTTGGCACATTTTGCCTCTTTTTATATTTTATCCTAAAATAACAAAAATAGCAAGATTTACTTGCTATTTTTAGTTAAGTCTTTATTTATTTTCTATGTTGCTATTTGTTTCTATCCCTTTTTGCATCTCAATGTTTTCTTTAGATATGTCACCGTGGTAAATCCAATTCAAAATAAAATTCTACTCCATTCTCTTTATTTTCTACCCCATAATCTGTACCATAATTATTCATTATAGCTCTAACAATTGATAGTCCTATACCTGTTCCTCCATTTTCTCTATTTCTTGCTTCATCTACTTTGAAAAATCTATTCCATATTCTATTTAAATTTTCTTTTGCTATATTTTTACCAGTATTAAATACTGTAATTCTAGCTTTTTCTTTTTCTGGAATAATGGTATTTGTAATTTTAATATAGTTTTCTCCATCAATTTCTTCTACATGTTTAATTGCATTAGTCAAATAATTTGTTATTATTTGGCTAATATAAAAATCATCTGCAAATACTTCTATATCTTCTTCTGTTTCAAATCTTACTTCTGATTTTTTATCCTCTATCATTACTTTAGATGTTCTTACAATTTCTTTTTCTAATTCTACAATATTAAATATTCTATTATTAAATTCTCTTTTTTCATATTCTAGTCTTGTTAATTCTAATAATTGTTTTACCATTTTATCCATTTTGTTTGATTCATCTAAAATAACTTCTGCATAGAATTTTTTACTTTCTGGATCTGAATTTACATTTTCTAATAGTCCTTCACTATATCCCTGTATTAAAGCTATAGGTGTTTTTAATTCATGAGATACATCTGATATAAAACTTTTTCTCATTTCATCTATTTTTGATTTTCTCTCTATATCTTTTTCTAGTTCTATATTAGAATTTCTTAATTGATTAATTGTTTTTTCTAGTTTTTCTGACATTAAGTTTATACTTTCTCCAAGTTCATTTATCTCATCATCATCTGTCACTACATACTTATGGCTAAAATCTAAATTTGCCATCTTTTTTGCAATAACATTTATTTCTGATATTGGATTACTAAATTTTTTAGATACATATGATATTGCTATTCCTCCAATTATTATTAATATTCCTGCAATCAAATATAAGAATCTGTTTGATATTCGTACACTTTCTTCTATTGATGATATTGGTAGCCTCATATATATTGAATATCCATTATCTAGCTTTCCAGACAAGAACATATAGTTTAGTCTTGTTTCTGTATCTTTAATATTCATTATTGCTAGGTTATCTTCTTCTTCCACAATTTGATATTCTTTGTTTCTATTTATTCCCCAAAATTCTGTTATCATTTTTATATTTGATAAAAAATCTTTTCCAGATAAATATACAGCAACATCTTGTTCATCTTTTATTATTATATCAAAATTGTTTTT
>CALXJW010000109.1 GCA_944388725.1 uncultured Clostridia bacterium
ATTATAATCCCATTATTTCTTTTGCAACTTCGTTTATTGTTTTACCATCAGCAGAAGCTCCCATTTGTGCTTTTGCTTCTTTCATAATAGCTCCCATATCTTTCATCGTTGTTGCTCCTAATTTTGAAATTATTTTTTCTAATTCTACTTTTATTTTCTCTCTGCTTAATTGTTGTGGTAAATATTCTTGTAAAATTTCTATTTCTGCATTAGTTTGGCTTATTAAATCTTCTCTATTTGCTTTTTCAAAATCTTTTAATGCATCTTTTTTTGATTTTACTTCTTTTGCAATTATTTCTAATATTTTATCGTCTTCTACTTGTATTCCTTTATCTTTTTCAATTTGTAATATTGCAGCTCTTATCATTTGAACTGTGTTTTTTCTTATTTCATCTTTATTTTTCATTGAATTTTTTAAATCTTCCATTAATTTTTCTTTTAACATATTAATTCCTCCTTTAATACCTTGTTATTTTATCATAATCTTTAATAATTTTCAATTTTAAAACATTATTAATTTTCCATTTTCTTTTAGCCATTTATCAATTTCTTTGTAATTTGGTATATATTGTTCAACTAAATTATAAAAATCTTTATTATGATTTTTGAATTTTAAATGACATAATTCATGTACAATTATAGCATCTACAATATTTTCTGGTAACATTGTAAGTCTTGAACTAAAATACAAATTTCTTTTGGATGGCATACAACTTCCATATCTTGTTGTTGCATCTCTTACTTTTACAGCATTATATTTTAAATTTGTTTTTTTGCTCCAATATGGTAATTTTTCTAAGATTAATTTTTCTGTATGATTTTTAAACAATTGTTTAATCGCATTATCAACATATTCTTTTATTTCAAATTCTTGTATATCTTTTGGTAGTATTACTATTAATTTTTTTGTTTTTATATCAATTCTTACACTTACAATATATTTGTCTTGATATTTTCTTACAATTTCAAATTGTTCTCCCTTGTAATATATTGTTTCTCCTGTTTTCCATTGTTTTGATGTTTTTATTTCTGAATTTAATATTTTTATATATTTATCATATATATCATTTTCATTTCTTTTTATTAATGATAACACTTCATTTATAGATACCCATTTAGGTTTACTTATATTTAAAATATTTCCTTTAAAATAAATTTTTATTGACTTTGCACTTTTATAACTTCTTATATTTGTTGGTACATCTTTATCTTTTAATTTTATATATTTTTGTGTCATTAAATTTCTACTATTCCTCCATAATCTATAATATCTAAATTTTTAAATTCTATTATATTTAAATCTTTACTCATAATAAAATCTCGTATTTTTGATTGTTTATCAATTTTGTTTAAATCTCCAAATATTATAATATTATTATCTATTTTTGCTATCGCTCCTCCTATAAATCCATTTCTAGTACTATACCCTGATTTTGTTAATAATTTTATATCTAGATTTTCTTTTAAATATAATACATCTATTTTATGTTTTTCTAATATTTTATATAGTCCCTTATCTGTTACTATTGCACTATTATCATCTATCACTGCTATTGAACAGTTTGTATATCCTTGATTTGTATTTATTAATTCATAATTTTGTTTTATTAATTCTTCTTTAATTTTTCTATCAGTATATTCAAAATTATGTATTGCTTTATTTCCTATTATACATACATTATATTTAATATCTTGAGGATAATTTTGGCTTATAAAATCTTGTCCTATTTCTATTCTTATGCTGTTATTCCATTCTCTTATGCAATCTTTTATTTTTGGGTATTTACTTTTTTCTACTATTAGTTTTGAACCTATTTTACAAACATGTATATCTACATGTGAAGAAATTTCTTCATAGATATTTGTGTTTTGTTCTAATTCTATTAATTTATATCCTAATTGTTTTAACTTATCTTTTTCAATTTGTCTCATTCTTTTATCTATTATTAAATATTTCATTTTTTTCTCCATTTTTGCTTTTTAGCATAATTTATGATATAATATAGTCATAATACTGTTGAAGGGAGTTTAAAATTATGTTGATGGGATTTATTGCTGACGTAGTGCCTGGCCAACCAATGATTCGGGCATTACTGTTTGTGGAACAATCTGGTGAAAACGATAATGTCTCACCAACCCTCATTATGTCAATGCTAAACATCATTGAGGCTGCTAAAACATTTGGAGGGAATGTCACTTATTTCCCGCCGTCTAATGTTGCATTGATAATTCCGTCGCAGAAGTTACCTGCTGTACAAAGCGTGATTAAATTCCCATCTGTAACAGATGGGGTAAAATTCCAAAAAACTCTGCGAACACTCCTCTCGACTCCTCCTCTCCTTTGAGGAGGAGTCCTATTTTTTTTGTATTTTACAAACAAAAAATCCTTCATATAATTCATTTGGACATACGCAAATTGTTCCATCTATTTTAACTGGTAATAATGGAATATTTTTAAATAATTTTGAATCTATTGGAATTATTTCTGCATTTGATTTTACTAATACCTTTTTTAATATATCCTCATTCTCTTGGTGTAATATTGAACAAGTTGAATATACCATTATTTTTCCTTTTTTCAATACTTTTAATGCTTTTTTTAGTAATTCTTCTTGTGTTTTTGCAGAACGATTTACTAATTCTTTAGTTATATTTATATTGCTAATATCTATTGTTCCGCTTCCACTACATGGTGCATCTAATAATATTTTATCAAATGAAAAAAAGTCATCTAATTTTCTTGCATCTTCTAACATTACATTTACTCTTCTTGCACCTTGTTTTTCTAGATTATATTTTAATCTTTCTGCTCTTATTTTATTTTTTTCACATGCTGTAATCATAGTTTCATTATTAGATATTGCCGCAATTTGTGTTGTTTTTCCACCTGGTGCAGCTGCCATATCTAATATATTTTCATTAGACTTTGGTTCTAATATAATAGGAGGTAACATTGAAGATAAACTTTGCAAATAAATTTCTCCATTTTCATATATATCTAATTTCTTTATTTCATTTTCTCTTACATTTTCTATAATTAATGCATCATTGTACCAATCTACTTCACTGAATTTTATATTTGTTTTGTTTAATTCTTCTTTTATTTTATCTTTATTAGATTTTATTGTATTAATTCTTAATGTTACTTTTCTTTGATTTGAATATCCTTCTATTATTTTATTTGTAATATTTTCTCCATATTGTTCTAATAACATATCATATAAAAATTGTGGAATTTCTTGTTTCATTATATCACCATTCTTTTTCTAATTCTTAGTTTTTGTTTTCTCTTAAATATTTTATAACTTCTAAACCTGCTTTTGTTCCTTCGTATACTGCTTTAGAAATTTGTAATAATCCCCCTGTGCAATCACCACATGCATATATTCCTTTTATATTTGTTTGCATATTTTCATCAACTATTATTTTATCATTTTTTGTTATAATACCTAATTTTTTTGCAAATTCACTACTTCCTGCAACTCCTTGTGCAACAAATATTCCTTCTGTCTTCAATTTGTTGTCATCTTCAAATTCTACTTCTTCTACTTTGTCTTCTCCTCTAACTTCTCTTATTTTTCTTGTATCTATTTTAACATTATCTGCTCTTATTTCTGGTGCTTTTTCTCCATTTGTTAATATTGTTATTTCTTTTGCCAAATTTATTAATTCATTTGTTTCAGAAACTGCATATTTTCCACTGCCCAAAACTGCTATATTTTTGTTTCTGTAAAAAAATCCATCACATATTGCACAATAGCTAATTCCTTTTCCTTCTAATTCTTTTATTCCTTTTATTTTAGGCGTATTTTTCTTGTTACCAGTTGCAAATATTAATGTTTTAGCATTATATTCTGCTTTATCTGTTACAACATTAAAACCATCATTAACAATTTGAATATTTACTACTTCTTCATTTTTTACATCTATATTTAAATTCTTGGCTTGTTCTATACCCTTTTCATATA
>CALXJW010000110.1 GCA_944388725.1 uncultured Clostridia bacterium
AAATGGTAAATTAGAAGAATTTTATAGTATTATTGAGAATAAAAGATATAATAAATAATTAATGCCGTTGTAAAATATTATAAATACAAATAGATATTATTGATAAATAGTTTTTTCGTAATTGTAAGATTAATGCCAGTACTTCATAATAATTACATTAAGTAATGTAGTAGATTTCTCATTTGGTTGTTAAACATAAGTATTACTGTAATTATATAAATTGAGTAAATTGTATATTAAAACGGGTTCCCCCGCGTAGGATATTGTATCCTCGCGGGGGACAGTGGTTATACGTATTTGACCATCAGCTTAAGAATTTCGGAATGAAATTCTCTTAAACACTTAATGGCCAACTCTTTATCTTCCCCTTTAAGGGAGGATAATAATTGGTCGATTTTAGAGGAATTTGCATACCGAATGAAAAGTTGCAAAGCAGATGTTTTGATACCCTCTGTAAGCAATAGTTCATGTTTACTGTCATCGTAGCGACAAGAGAAGACTGCTACTTTCGAAGCATCTTTAACTGGTAGTTGTACTTGCTGAATGATTCCATGTTCATTCACAAGGAATCTATAATGTGTTTGGTTTACAGGTACGACATATTCTTCCATCAAAAATCCCTCCAACTTGCCTATTTAAGGCTAATTTACTTATTATTATAACATATTTCAAGAACAAAATCAAATTATGGAAAATATAGATAGTGTAAAATTTTGATTTTTACTGTTTTTTGTGATATAATTAATTATATTTTAGTATAAGGAGATGAAGGAAATGGGATGCTAAATCAATTATGATGATAACTAAGGATGGTGAAAAGAAATGTTAGACAGAAATTATAAACAAATTGGAGACATGACGGTGTCTCCAGAGGAGCACAAATTTCGGAAGCAATGTTCTGCCCTCTCCACCAAAACATTGTGTGAGAGCATAAGTAGCCTTTTAAGAGATACGGACCAACTCTTTGAGGGGCTAAAAAAAGGTTCGTACCCTCTACTGGAACGGGCAGAAAAGATGATGGGAGAATGGGTCTTGGCTTCGGATCCACGATGGAAAGATTGGATTTTTGGGTGTGTCAACACCTTAGAGAAATCCGGCTGCTTGCCTTTTTGCGCTCTGAATTTCTTGATTCTATCAGGAAAAGCTCATGACATCCTACCGAGTGAAATTAAAGAATTTACGGATGATTTGGTGGAAAAGGGTTACAGAAGGTGGCATTTTGCTAATTCTACCAAAAATCTCGGATGGTCCGAAATTACAATGGACCTAATTCGACATGAATTTCCGGAATTAAAGGACAATAATGATGAAGAGATCCGCGAGATTTTAGGAAAGCCCGAAGGAATTGGCGGAGCCATGCTCTATTTGGATCAACTGCTGGCAGTCTATTGTGGACTGAAGCCCTATGAAGAAACTAGGTGTTCGACTTGGCAAGAGGTGTTGAATTGCCTTTATAATGGTTCACCCGTGCCTGTAAGAATCGACCTTGGGATAATAGGTGAAGATGCTTCTACCGGAGGGCATTATGCGACCCTATTGGGATTTAATAACAATCAAGAAGCTGTCCTTTTGGACAGTAGTGCTGATGCTGGAATCAGAGTGGTTCCGGCGGAGCAGTTATTGAAGTCCATGATTTATCAAAAGACAATGGTTACTGCATGGAATGCGATGCCCCATTCCAATTAAACATCTCCGCGCCGCGCCCCGTAATGGGGCGCGGTTTAGCTATTAAATAAATTTTATAGTAATTATGGACAAAATCAAAAGAATGTTGTAGAATAAGCAGTAATAGTCAGTGGAAATAGTTTTAATACAACATCTTTTTTATTTTAAAATACAGAGTCGTAAGTATTACAAGTAAACAAATATTAAATTTAACTTACACAACTGTAAATATAGGAGGCAACAGTATGATTTTAAAACAAGACAATGAAGATGTAGAAGTTTTTACATTAATTCAAGAAACTAAATAAAACTTGGAATAGATACCAAACCAGAAAATATCAGCTACATAGATTTAAAAATTTCAGGGAACATTGAATTGTAGATATATTTGTTAGTAGGTTGATATTAAAATTATAAATGAAAAATTAAATTTAAGCAGAGGCGCTAGGTTAGAATTAGAAAATAAAGTAAAATATACTTATATTGATGAAGATAAAAATATTAAAAAATCTTTTAAATAAAATAACAGAAAAGAGAATAGCATATGGAGGACAAAAGTTTACAAATAACTAATCATGATTTTTTAATATATAGAGATTAAAACAACGATGTTAAGGTTAGTGTAAAGAAATATTACACAATGCGGAAAAAATACCTGCGGAAGTTGCACAAGAGTTAGGTTATAAAGAATATGATAAATTTAAAATTAAACAAGATAAATTGTATAAGTATGATTTTGATAAATTTTTAAATGAAACAAAAATGATAGAGAATGGAAGTGATAATAACGGATAAAAAAGAAAAATCTTTACTATCTACGAGTATTAACTGGTATATATTGACTTATGGAACAACACTTCTAAAGCTTTATAAATAAATAGCTTTATTTGCTTTTCTTTTTACAAACGATAGACATAAAAAGAAAAAATTTAAAGATAATCGGCGTAATTGCAACTAATGTAAAACTTTTAAATAAAGTTATAATTAAATATGATATTAGAGAAGTAAAATAAGAATATGATAGATTACAAAATATATATGGTGCAAAACAACTTTATTCAATGTATAATGATGGATGTTCCAAAAATCTAGATATTTATTTTGTATTTATTAATCATACTAGAAAAAATATTGCAAGTGATATAATAGAAATTATTTATAAAAAATGAAGGAGAAGTGAGATTTGCTATGGAAGAATATTTAGAATTTGCAAAAGATATTGCATACCAGGCAGGAAAGATAATGCTTAAATATTTTAATCAAAATAATGGCGCAAGTTATAAAGGAGATAAAACTATTGTGACATTAGCTGATACAGAAATTAATTCGTATTTAATTAAAGCAGTGAAAGATAAATATCCTGATCATGCAATAGATGGAGAAGAAGAACAATTTGGAAAAAGTAATTTTGTATGGGTATGTGATCCAGTTGATGGTACTGCTATGTATGCTAGACATGTACCTGTAGCAGTGTTTTCTTTAGCATTAGTAATTGATGGTGTTCCCAAAATTGGAATAGTATATGATCCTTTTACTGATAGTTTATATACAGCTATAAAAGGGAAAGGTGCATATAAAAATAATGAGAAAATATCTGTAAATAGTTATACCTTAGATGATATTAGAACAGTTTGTCATTGTGATATGTGGTCAAAAGCCCAATATAATGTTTGCAAAGTATTTGAAAAATTAAGAAAAGAAACAAGACTTAATGATATAGGAAGTATTACAAGAGCAAGTTGTCTAGTTGCAACGGGAGATTATGGGTTGGCAATTTTTACAGGTACAAAACACAAACATTGTGATGTCGCTGCTGTTAAAGTTATTGTAGAAGAAGCTGGTGGAAAAGTAACAGATTTATTTGGTAATGAGCAAAGATATGACAAAAGTATAAAAGGAGCAGTAATAAGTAATGGAGTTGTGCATGATGAAGTTTTAAAAGTAATAAAAAATTATATTATTGAGGAGTAAATAATGGATAAATATATAATTGTTAGAACATTTTGTGATAAAAGAGAAGTTGCTGATAAGATAATAAATTCTTTATTAGAAAAGAAACTAGTTGCAGGTAGTCAAATAGAAGAAATACATTCAAAATATTACTGGAATAATAAGTTTGAAGAATGTGATGAATATAAATTAGAATTTAGAACAAAAGAATATTTATTTGACAAAATAGAATCAGAAATAAAGAAAATACATGATTATGAAGTATGTGAAATATC
>CALXJW010000111.1 GCA_944388725.1 uncultured Clostridia bacterium
TTCTGGAAAAACAATATTGAATTTTTTTATCAATTCTATTTTGTATTTTTTTATCAATTTTATATTGACTTTTACAAAGTATAAGAAATAATCTGTTACATTTGAAAGTTCAAAGTGGCCAGTGGACATCCAGAGAATAATGTATAAAAAAATATAATTATAAATTACAAGTAATAGACAGTGTAAATAAAGAGTAATCTAATATAATAGAAAACTAAAGTTAAAAATAATATTATTAAAGAGAGAGGAGAATAATGTATAGTCATAGAATAAGAAAAGAAGGAGAACTATCAAAATTAGACAGAGATATTAAAAGTTTTTATAGTGGCAATATGAGTACAACAGATTTTATATGTAAGTGTTGGAATGATTGTTGGGATTCATTGCTAGAATATGTAAAACAAAGTGGATTTAATATGCGTTATGGAAAATTACCTCAGGCATTATTAAATAAACAAAATGAATACGAACAAGAATTAATTAAATTCTATTGCGAGAATACTATAGAAATGGAAATTGGAAATCAATATTTTAAAGAAATTGAACAAGAAGATATAGAAGCATGTATACAATATTTAATTGATACTAATCAATTTTCTTGTCGCTCAATAAAAGAAACCATACGCTTGTATATAATGGGAAAAATTCCAGAAATACCTAAAAGACCTATTTCAAAGGGTATTCCTAAAAAAGATAAAAGTGAGAAACCAGAATGGTATATACCATGGAAAAGAAGTAAAGAATTAAAACCACTAATAAGATCTGCTTACAGCGGAAGAAGATCAATGGAAGAATTGATAGCGGTATATCCGGGAACATGGGAAGAACTTTTAGAAGATATTGTAGTCGTAAAGAAATTAAATTCGATATCTGACCTATCAGATAGTTTTTTATGTAAAAAAGAAGAATTTGAAGAAATAGTACTAAGAGCTTTTGGAAAAGAATATTGTGATATGACACAAATTCCAGTAGATGGGCAGTACATACATCCAACAGAAGATGATGTTAGAATAGTGTATGAATTTTTACAACGTGAAAGATTGGGAATTGGAAGGCGTATTATGAATCAAACTATAAGTAAATATATAAGAGGAGAAATTGACATTGTACAAAATACCCAATCGACAGAAAAAGATGAAATTGATTTAAGTCCAATGAGAGAGCAAAGAAGTAAATGTCAAATGCTAGAAGCAAAATTACAACAGTTACAACAGAATCTTGGTAGTAAGAAATCAAGATTACAACAATTGCGAACTGAATTAAGCCAACCCAATATGGACATGAAAAAAATAAAAAAAGTTGCTGCAGAGATAATGGAAATTGCGCAACAAGTAGAAGAGATTCAAACACAGATAGATGGAATAGATACCAAAAAACTTACAGAAGAACAACAACTAGCAAATATGAAAGAGAATGCTATAAAAACAATTCAAGAAATTTAATTGGGAGATAAAATATGTTTGAAAAATTATTGACTTTTTTTAATAGGATTTTTAGAAAAACAAATAAAAAATTATTAGCGGAAAGAATAGAGATTGAATATAATAACAACGATTTCGGAAATTTTAGAAAAAAAATAAGAGTTACTGATGGCAGAGGAGAGAAGGAACTAATAAAAAATATTTTGGATGAAAAAAATAATATCTTGATAACCGAAGAACAAACAGATAAGATTCAAGAAAGATTAGTAGAATATATTGATGTATTAATTAAGAATATAGATAAATGCCAAACGGATATTGCAATAAAACAAATAAAATTAAAAAGTAAATATTCATTGTAAACCTATTTTGATATTATATAAAATATGAAATAATTTAATATCTAATTAATTACTATATCGATATATAAATATCTTTTATCAACTTAAAACGTATTAATGATAAAATAAGAATGTACAAAAAATGGAATTTAATTATGTACGAAAATGTACAAAACTAAATTTCAAAAGTACATTCTTTTTTTATATTTTAGATGAAGGTATAACAGAATAAGTGAGGATTATAAAGAAAAAATTGGTAAATTAAAACAGGAGTTATTAATTATTAAAACATTAAATATTAAACCAAATTATTAAGAATATATAAAATAGACAGAAGAACAATCGAAAAAACGAAACGTAAACGATGTTTATATTGCAATATCAAGATAAAAATACTATAATAATATTAATTTAGAGGAGGTAATAAAATGAGAGAATATTTTGATGTATTAGATGATAATGGAAATTATACTGGAGAAAAGGCAACAAGAGAAGAATGTCATAGTAAGCGGACTTAGGCATAGGGCTGTTGCTGTATTTATAATTAATTCTAAAAATCAGGTTTTATTACAAAAAAGGAGTGAAAAACAAAGAATGTGGCCTGGTATGTGGGATTTATCATCAGGTGGACATGTTGATAGTGGCGAACAGGGTTTTCAAGCAATACAAAGAGAATTGCATGAAGAATTAGGTTTGGATATACAAACTAGTGAAATGACATTTATTGGTTCGGGATTATCTACTAATATAAAAGGAGACATCATAAACAAGCACCTTAATGAATATTATGTTGTAAATAAAGACATTGATTTAGCATCTTTAAGATTGCAAGAAACTGAAGTGGATGAAGTTAAATGGGTAGATAAGGAAGAAATTATAAATAGAATAAAGAATAATTATCAAGGGATTACAGATAAAAAAGGTGCATGGACTTATTTATTAAAATATTATGAGTTACAAGAAAAAAGAGGTATAAAACGTCAAAATGATGAAGAAGTAGAATTATAAATAATATTTAAGAAACGATTGTAATTTATTTGATAAAAAATATGTGATATACTTAAATGAATGAATTAATTGATATCAATTATCGTTATTGAAAAGTGATGAGGACGTAAACAATCACTTTTAGGGTACTAACTTAAAGCGGATGTAAAATATCCGTTTTTATTTTTACACAAATTTTAGTATACATAACTATTGAAAAATCGGGTGAAATATGATATAATATTAGAATATTAAGTGTAAAAAGGAGAGAAAAATGGATAAACAAAGATTTGGACAATTTTATCTAGATAAAGAAAAAGATATTATAGTAGACTTATATCATGTAAATGAAGATGAAATAGAATATATATTGAGAACACCAAATCATCAGACAGGAAATCTAATAACAAATATAGCAAAAATATGTAATGTGGAAACAGTAAAAGATGAAAATGATATGAAAATAATAACAGGAAAAATTCCTGCAAGTATTAACGGAGATAATGAAATAGTATATATTTTTAGATTAGGTGGATTTAAAATTGCAAACATATACGAAAATGGAAAAATAGAAATAAAAGCACAAATTTCAGCAATTACAAAAACATTAATGTCACAAACTAAAAATTATGAAATGCCAATTGAAAAAACAATTGTAAAATCATATATATTAAAAAAATCAAAATTTAGAACAGATTTACATACACATATGAACGCAAATTTATCTCCAGATTGTTTAATTGCATTAGGAATTTGTCATCAAATAAAGTATCCATTATATTATATAAAAAAGTTAAATTTAAAGATGACTGAAGAACAAGAAAACAAAATATTAAAGCAAAGAGAAAGTGTAGAAAAACGATTTAGTGATTCTGAATTAACTGGTAAAAAGTTAACAAGAAAAATCGATGATAATACATTTATTAATTTTGCAGATTTTATATTAAACAATTTAGAAAATGCAGAGTATAATATAGCAAAAATAAGAAGTAGTTTAGCAATATTAAAGGATGGACAATCTGTTTTTACTAATTTAGAAAAAGTATATATATATAGATATGTTTTTGCAAAAGGAACACAAAGCACAGAAAAAATTGATATTTTAGAAAAAGATATAAAAAGAATTCCAGACAAAGA
>CALXJW010000112.1 GCA_944388725.1 uncultured Clostridia bacterium
GCTGGGAAAATACGTTTTTCTGATAATTTTCTATCTAAATGTACTTCCATATTACCTGTACCTTTAAATTCTTCAAATATAACATCATCCATTCTGCTACCTGTTTCTATTAAAGAAGTAGCTAAAATTGTTAGACTTCCACCATTTTCTATATTTCTTGCTGCTCCAAAGAATTTCTTTGGTTTATGTAGTGCTGCAGGATCTAAACCGCCTGATAATGTTTTTCCAGATGAAGGCATAACCAAGTTATATGCACGTGCTAGCCTTGTTATACTATCTAATAGAATTACAACATCTTTATTTTGTTCTACAATTCTTTTAGCTCTTTCTATTACCATTTCTGCTACTTTTACATGATGTTCAGGCATTTCATCAAAAGTTGAAAATATAACTTGTCCTTTTATTGATCTCTTCATATCTGTTACTTCTTCTGGTCTTTCATCAATTAATAAAACTATTAATTCTACTTCAGGATTATTAGTAGATATACTATTTGCAATTTTCTTTAATAATGTAGTTTTTCCAACTTTAGGTGGTGCTACAATCATTCCTCTTTGACCTTTACCAATTGGGGAAATTAAATCAATAATTCTCATAGCATATTCTGTTGGAAATGTTTCTAATTTTAGTCTTTCATTAGGATAAATTGGTATTAATTCATCAAATCTTTTCCTTTTGGCAGCTTTTTCTGGATGCTCTCCATTAACTTCTCCTACAAATATTAATGATGGAAATTTTTCGCCCTCTTTACATCTTGAAATACCCTTAATTATATCTCCAGTATCCAATTTAAATCTTCTAATTTGTATTGGTGATATATATACATCTTTTGGGCTTGATAAATAGTTATCTCCTCTCAAAAAGCCATATCCATCTGGTAATACTTCAAGTATTCCTTCTACTATTTGATCATCTTCATTTGTTATTTTATAATCCACAGTTAAATCATTAATAGATAATTCATCACTATCATCTATTTGTGATTCATCATTATTATCATATCTAATTTCATTGTTTGTCTTTATTGATGTTTTTTCTACTTGTTTTAATAAAGATATTAGTTCTTCTTTCTTTAATTTTGATATATTTTTTATATTATGTTCCTTTGCAAAGTTTTTTAATTCTAATAATGTCATATTATCTAAATCTGGCATATAATTACCTCCTATATTTATTTTATTTTAATATGATTTTTTGGGTTTTTAATAGATTAATTGAAATATTAATAAAAATAAAAAATCCTTAAAACGTTGAATGTTGTTTTAAGGATTACATATTACTATCGACATAAACAGTTTCGTTTTCTAAATACATTCCTAGTTTTTCACGTGCTAGTTTTTCAATATAATTTGTTGAATTAGTATTTTGTTTTTCTTCTTCTAGGGTTTGCTTATTTTGTGCTAAAGTTTCATTTGCATCATTGATTTTAGAAGTTAAAATTTTAATATCATCCTTATATTTTGATATATTTAATTGTTGCTTTATTAATATAGCTATCCATATTATAAATATTATTAAAAAAATATTTCTCATTAAACGATTTTTTTTCATAAGTGTTCTCCTATATGTTTATTTAAAATAACTTACATATATATATTATTCTTCATTTTTTTTAATATTCCCTCTTTTATTTGACAAATTTATTATTTTTTTATGAAAATTAGTTAATAATTTTAATATATTTTGAAATATTTTAGTTAAAAACAAAAAAAGTGGAGATAAAATTGATGTTAATATTTTTTTTGTTTTATATAGTATATTAAAAACAACTTTAAAAAAAATGTTACTTATAGTTAGTATATATATTATAATTCCCATTATTAAGCCTAGTAACAAATATAAGCGTATTTCTCCATCGTTAAAATACCAAATTACATATAATACAATAATTCCTGTTAAAATCCAAAATAATATGTCTTCTATGTATGTAATTAAATTGGAGGTTTTAAATAATTTTCTTAGTATTCTAAAAAAATCAAATAAACATCCTATAAAAATTCCTGTTAAAGAAAAAACTAAAAATAAATATGCCTGATTCTCAACCATAATATACCTTTCTATTTAAATATTTTACTTAATAATGTTCCTGCATTTTTTTCTTGATTATTTTGACTATATGATAAATTAGAAATTTCTCCTTCTATAATAACTTCTGCTGTATCCAAACTTAATTTTGTTATTTTTATGTTTTCTCCTTTTACTGTTAGTAATCCTAATTCTGTATCAACAATAACAACTTGATCATCAAAACTCAATACATCATTTACACCAGAAATACTTAACTTTTTTCGATTTTCTAATACAATATTCTGTATTATATTAGTATTAACATTAATATTTTTTCTTTCTTCAATCATCTTTTGATCTCCTCCCTACACTTGTACTAAATTATAATATGCAGATTCTTATGTATTTAGAACTCTTTATTTACTATTTTATAAATTTCAAAAACCCAATGCTAAAGTTGCATTGAGTTTTTTTGTTGGATAATTATTTCTATTGTTCTTTGAAGTTTGCCTATATATAATAGCCCTTATTTTAGTCTCTCTTCAATATTTTTCAACATGTCTTGGTATTTACTTAGTTTAGATCTTTCTTCGTTTATTTTTGATTCTGGAGCTTTATTTATAAAACCGGGATTTGATAACATTTTTTCAGCTCTTTCTATTTCTGCCAAAACTTTTTTCTTTTCTTCTTCAAGTCGTTTATGTTCTTCTTCTATATCAACTAATTCTTCAAAAGGAATATATAATTCAATATTATCTGTTAAAATTGATACTGCATTATCTGAGATTCCTTCTTTTGAATCTTGAATTTTAATGTTTTCACCAAATGCTAATTTTTTTAAGAATATTTCAGATTTTTCTATTAAATCTTTATCTGTTTTTGTAACAAATATTAACTCTGATTTTTTAGAATGATGTACATTCATATTTGCTCTTATATTACGAACGCCAATAATTATTTCTTTTAATTTTTCTATCTTATTTTCTTCTTCTTTAAAATCAAAATTTTTATTATATTTTGGAAAATCAGAAATCATTATGCTTTCATCGCAATTATATAATTTTGTATAAATTTCTTCTGTTACAAATGGCATAATTGGATGTAATAATTTCATACTATTCATTAAAACAGTATTTAATGTTATTTGTGCTAATTTTTTACTTTGTTCATTATCACTATATAAACGTGTTTTTACTATTTCTATATACCAATCACAAAATTCATTCCAAATAAAATCATATATTTTTTGAGTAGCTACTCCTAATTCATAATTATCAAAATTTTCATTTATTTCTTTTGTAACAGTATTTAATTTTGATAATATCCATTTATCTTCATATTCTAAATCTGATAAATTTATGTCTTCTATTTTTGGTAATTCCCCTACTCCCTCTAAATTCATTAATACGAATTTTGCAGCATTCCATAATTTGTTTGCAAAATTTGAAGCTTGTTCAAGTTTTTCGGGCATATATTTTATGTCGTTTCCTGCTGATATTCCTAATATTAATGAAAATCTTAAGGCATCTGTACTATATTTTTCTATTACTTCTAATGGATCTATTCCATTTCCTAAAGATTTTGACATTTTACGTCCTTGGCTATCTCTTACTATTCCATGTATTAAAACATCACTAAAAGGTTTTAAATTCATACTTTCTAGTCCTGAGAAAATCATTCTTGCTACCCAGAAGAATATTATGTCATATCCTGTAACTAATACATTTGTTGGATAAAATGTTTTTAAATCTTCTGTATTATGTGGCCAACCAAGTGTTGAGAATGGCCATAAAGCTGAACTAAACCATGTATCTAATGAATCTTCATCTTGATGTAATTCTGTAGAACCACATTTTTCACATTTTTGG
>CALXJW010000113.1 GCA_944388725.1 uncultured Clostridia bacterium
AAGAAGAAAAAATTAATGCTTATAATTATATAAAAAAATTACCAGAATTAATAAATGAATATCTATGGTTAAAAGAAGTAGATAGTTGTTTACTTCGATGTAGTATTTTTAATTTGGATAACGCTTATCAAAAATATTTTAAAGAAAAGAAAGGTTTACCAAAATTTAAAAGTAAAACAAGAAGCCGACAAAGTTATCGGACGAATAACATAACAAGTAATTATAAAGAAAAAACATATAACAGTATCGAACTAGATTTGAATAAAAAAATAATCAAATTACCCAAATTAAAAGAAGTAGCTATTAAAGGATATCGCAACTTAAAACAAATAAATGGCAAAATTATTAATGCGACAGTTTATAAAGAAGCAAATAAATATTATGTTAGTGTTTGTGTCGAAGAATATATCAATCAACCAATAATAACACCTAAAACAATAATCGGGCTAGATTTAGGAATAAAAAATCTAGTTATAACATCCGATGGTAAAGTATATGATAATCAAAAATATATTCAAAAATATGAAAAGAAAATCAAAGGGTTACAAAAATGGTTATCACGAAGCCAAAAAGGAAGCAAAAATCGCGAAAAGATTAGATTAAAACTAGCTAGAGTCTATCAAAAGTTAAGAAATGCAAGAAAATATCTCATTCATCAAATAAGTAAAGAAATAACCGAAGAAAATGACATAATTGTGGCTGAAAAATTAAAGATAAATCAAATGGTAAAAAACTCCCATCTTTCTAAACAAATATATGATGCCAGTTGGCAAGAACTAATAAGATGTATATCGTATAAAAGTAAGTGGAAGAATAAGAAATTTTATCAAATAGATACCAGTTATCCAAGTAGTCAAATATGTAGTCATTGCGGCTATAAAAATAAGGAATTAAAAAATCTAAAGATAAGAGAGTGGGAATGCCCGAAATGTCAAAATAAAAATGAACGAGATTTAAACGCTAGTATTAATATTATGAATGAAGGGTTAAAACAGTATATGGACGAACTGCAATTCAATTAGTTTTGAATGAAATAAAAATAGGGTGGCGACCATCCGAGGCTGGTCTATGGAGAAAACTAAGTTTTCTATGAAGTAGAAAATCTTTACTGTGAAGTAAAGGCATTCAAAACTTTTTTGAATTTTGTTCTTAACAATTAAAAAGAATAATCCTTTTTTAGAATTGAAGTGATAAAGTAAAAGTAGACACATAAAAAGAAAGTGATCTACTTTTCTTTTTGATATAATAAAAATAAGGAGATGAAACTATGGGAAGACCGAAAGGTGGAAAAAATAAATATTGGTCAAAGGAAGAAAAATTAAAATTAGTTAAAGAAGTAATTGAAGAACATAAAAGTACTAATGAAGTTTCTAATAGAGAACAAATTTCAAATGGAATGCTTAATAATTGGATAAAAAAATATCTTGAATTTGGAGAGGAAGGTTTAATTAATAAGAAGAAACCAGGTAATCCATATGGGAAATTTTTAAAAAGGAAAAATTTAACAGATATAGAAAAACTGCAATATGAAAATATGAAGTTAAGAATTGAGAATGAACGATTAAAAAAAGGTTACATAGTGGAAGGAGATGGTCAAATTGTAGTATTCAATGGATCAAAAAACAAGAATTCGAAATAGTACTTATATTGAGTAAAGAATTCAATATAAAATCTTTATGTATTGAAATGAAAGTTTCTAGAAGTGGATATTATAAATGGTTAAAGACAAAAGATAGTTTGAATAATTATGAAATAAATAGAAATGATATGTGCGAATTAGTTAAAGAATATCATGAAAAACATCCATCGTGGGGATATAGACATATTAATAGACAAATAAGGATTGATGTTGGTTGGTATGTTTCGGATAATTTTGTTCATAAATGTTGTAAATTTTTAGGTATTAAATCTGTTGTAAGAAATTATAAATATAAAAAACCGGGAGAAGAATCTATTAAATATTCAAATAAGGTAAAAGGAAATTGGAAAGTATCAAAACCATTAGAATTAATTGTAACTGATATGACATGTATAAGATATCGCGGCGAATTATATGATACAGTTCTATATATGGATGCATTTAATATAGAAATATTATCATATGCATATTCAAAGAAGCGTAACTCAATAAAACCTTATTACGATGGATTAAATATAATTTTAGACAAAATAAAAGGAATTAATTACCCCACAACTTTGCACAGTGATCAAGGAGTAGTTTATTCCTCAATGGCATTTACAAATGCACATAAAAATTATAACATAATTCGTTCTATGAGTCGAGCAGGAACACCAACCGATAATCCTAAAATGGAATCTATTAATGGTTGGATTAAAGATGAAATTATTAGTGATTGGAATATTGACAGTTTTGACTCATTTGATGAATTTATTAATACTTATATATATTATTACAATAATGAACGTTTAGCATGTTCTTTGGGATATAAAACCCCAATTCAGTACAAAACCGAATTAGGGTTTTAGAAAATTCTTTTTTAGTGTCTACTTTTTATTGACTTATTCAATCCTTTTTTAGAATTATTCTTTTTTAGTGACCTCCGCCACCGCCACCACCGCCGCGGCCGCCACCTCCATAGTATGTTCCCCCACCATACCTAGAACTTCTTGAAAATCTAGAAGCACTGTGAGTAGCTGATCTGAATAGATGATTGTTTGTTTTAAAACTACTAGAACGATAGTAATCACTACTTAAAATAGGGCTACTAGAAACATCAGGGCATCTAATTTCTAATGCTTTTACAACTTTATCTGAAATACCAAAAGCGGTTGCATAAACTAAATATTTTTCCCATAAAGGTAGCTCAATAACAGTTCGTTCTTTCATTAAAGTTGCACTATTTAAGAAATCATATAAAGCTTTCCATTTAGCATATTCATCTTCACCTAATGGTGTTAATAATACATATTTATTGATAAATCTTTTTAAATAAAGGCCACATATAATTAAAACTGTACCTAATATAAATAATGAACCAAAAGCTAAATCAAAGCGAGTTTTAGAAATGATAAAATTACCAATAATCATTATTAATAAGCCAAATATAATATATTTATTTGATAATGATTTTGTACTATTTTTTAATTCATTATAATTTGATTTTTGAAAATATCCTTGCGATATACCGATATTAACAATAGAATTCTCAACTGTGGTAACGAATGTATCGGTATTATCAAAATCTTTAGAAACTTTTTTTTGAAAATCTTCCATTGTAATATTATTTCCTAAAGAATGTCTAATAATTAAATTAAAATAAGCTTCTTCATTAGACGTTAATTTTTCCAAGATTTTACCATTTATATTACGAATTTCATTTGGTTGATTAATAGAAATATTAGTTTGTTGATTATTTAAAATATTATTGCCTAATATTGTTTCATTAATACTATTAGAACTATTTTGATATGTTGAATTAGGATTATATAATATGTTAATTGTAATGTTATTAAAATTCCAACCTTTATTATTATCTATTTTTTGTAATTCAATATATCCTTTTCTTATTAAATTTAACATTAATGCTGAGTAAGAATCACCAACATCGTTTTTGTGATTACTTTTTAAGAAAGCTAGTGTCGATGCGAAATGTGGATCCAAATCACTTGGAATATCTCTAAAATATTGCATTGATTGCGTTGGTTTATATAAATTATGTTTTTTTCTAATTCTTTTATCTCTTGTTATTGTAAAAATTAAAAACAAAATTGAAATAATAATAGAAATAGATAAGAAAATAATTTTATAAGTTCTATATTCATTTGGT
>CALXJW010000114.1 GCA_944388725.1 uncultured Clostridia bacterium
CTGAAAGTAAGAATTCTTTTTCCTCTCTTTTCAGCATATTATCACTTAATATGCTATTATCTTTGATAACCTCCTTAGCAACCTCTTTGCATTTTGCGTTTAATTGTTCATAGTATTTTTCCATTGTTTGTACCTCTACTTTCTAAATTCTATCGGCCAATTGCTTCCGAGTATTTCTTCTTGTTCCTTGCTAGTCAACGCCCACATTTTGGACTTATCATATTTAGGAACTTTAATGTTACCCCAATCAACAATTTTTACTGCTTTATCTGTATAAACAGTATTTAACATATACAGCTCTGCCAAAGTGTTTTG
The DNA here is from genome assembly GCA_944388725.1 of uncultured Clostridia bacterium. GTDB lineage: Bacteria > Bacillota > Clostridia > TANB77 > CAG-508 > CAG-269. Next base: position 316 of record CALXJW010000114.1, read on the forward strand.
ATCAAGTTTATTTAATTCAGCTTCTAAATTAGTTGAATCAATACACAAACAATACATATCAGATTTAGCAAGTAATGTAAGTCTATCTTTTAAATATCTAGTTCCATTATCATCAAAACTATGATATAAAAAATAACTTAAAATGTTCTGAGGAGAAATCGGACACAATCTTTCTTTATATGCTTGTACTCTTGCCCAATCAATATGTTTATAATTCACAAAATTTGCTCCAATATAAACAGTTTGATGTGTTTTCATTTTGTACGGAGTCAGCAGACTATTAAAAATATCATTTCTGAATTTTTCATCATCATCTATAATATCACTATATATATAATCAAACCAATTTGGAAGTAATTTTATCTGTATATTTTCTTTATATTTCTTCTTATAATTTATTAATTTCGCACAATTCTTTATCAGTTCTTCAGTAGAAAGCGAATTTGCTTGATGAGGATTACAATCCCCTAACTCTAAATATGGTCTAAAATCTAACTCCTTTATGCCTAAAGATGCAATAAATTTTATCAAATCTTCAATATAATTTTGATTGTTTTTTGTAACTGTTGTTCTACACTTTACATATATTCCCGCATCTTTTAAGTTTTTAATTCCCTTAACAAGTAAATCATATGTACCAACAGGATAACTTTTTTCATGAATTTCAGCCTTAAAACCGTTTATACTCACTCTTACCCAATTCACATCATATTTCTTTAATTTCGTAGCTATTTCTTCATTCACTAATGTTGCATTTGAAAAAATCCCTGTTTCTATATCATTATTTTGGCAATACTCTAATAATTTATACAATTCATCTAATTTCGTTAAAGGTTCTCCACCAGTAATAATTAAAAGTCTTGGTTTTGCAACCTCCAACACATTTTTTATAAACAAATTTACATCTATCGTTTTATTTTCTCTAAAATCAGCTTGACTACAAAAAGTACATTTTAAATTACATGAACGTGTTAATTGTACTTTTATCCAGTCCAATTTTTCATTTTCCATTTTATTTCCACCTCATTATCTTTCTATTCCTTTTTCTTTGCTAACCTCTAATGCTTTTTTTAATGCATTTCTAGCATCATCATGCTTTAAAGTTTTTATTGCAACATCACTATTAAACCATTGACCATCAATAAAGCATTCTTCTTTATTATATTTTATTTTTCTTAACTCATTTATTTCAAAAGCAAATACTTTTATAATTTTTAATGCATCCTCTTTGTCAAAATAAAATTTAAATTCATCGACTTGTCCTAAACTTTCTTCTTTTTTTACTGTAACATCACTTTCTTCTTTCAATTCCCTTATTGCAGTTTCTAAATAAGTTTCATTTTTTTCTACATGTCCTTTTGGAAAAACCCATTCACCTTCGCTATTCAATAATAATACCTTCTTTTCTTCTTTTAAATTAGCTATTACAATAGCCATGCTTGAAATTTTCTCTTTCATTTATTTATCCTCCCTTAATTTTATAAAATTATATATTTTTCTAACAGAAGTGAATTCCAGTATAAACTCTTTCTTAAATTCTAATGCAAAAACATCACAAATTTTTAAAATTACTACCACATGATTTAATGAATCCCATTTGTCAGTGTTTTTCATATCGGAATTTATAGATAATTCATTTTGTTCACATTCTATTACAATAGAAATCGTATTTAATATTTTATTTAATAATTCACTCATTATATTCTTTCATCCAATCTTTTATATTATCAGGCCACTCATCTTCATTATACCCAAACTGACACAAAATTGCATAACACCATCTCTCTATTCCTAACCCTAGGCAAAATGTATTAGCATATTCATCATCTATTTTTATATTCCACTTCTTAGCAAAAAAATCTCCATGTTCATTTAAAGAACCTGCTGAAACAGTCTCAGTTTTATTTAGATATAATTTAATTTCTAATTTATTCTCATTAATTATTTGAAAAACCGATTTGGAAGCAAACTCTTCTTCAAAAAACATATCGTTTGCTACTTCTATTGTTGAAGTCAAATTAAGCTCTTTAATTACTTTTTTGACCAACTCTATGATTTGATTTTTAAAATTCTTCACATTGTGTTCTTTAGAAATGTATACTAATTCTCTAACACTATACTCTCTTAACCTCGATAATTCGAAATAATTATCCCCTTCAAATCTAAAGACTCTTGCAAAACCCGTATACAGTTTTTCATCCTTTACCTGTTTTATGGTTTTATATAAAGGTTGGCATGCTGCTGGATTTAAAATGCCGTCTATTATCATACCACTACAGTCATGAGATACATAATTACATAATTTTTTATTATTGGTGGTATAATTAGTAACATCTAATGTATTTTTAGATAATAATGATGGTATATAAACCTCTTCCGCTCCTAATTCAATTATTTTCTTTCTAAAATAATTGCACATAGTTATATATAATTTATTCATGATACCAAAATAAATATATACCCCATCTAATTCCTTATAGACTATTCCTTTCTGTAACAATTCTTCAAAAAAATCAGTTGTTTTCTCCCTAGAACATTCATTTATATTTGAAAATATAATTTTATTACTAATTTTTATAGGCAAATCATATGCTTTTATTGTTTTGAGAATTTTATTTTTTTATCATTTTCATCTATAATATATCCACAATATTCTTTATATGTTCTATATGAAGATTTATATTTTTCTTCCAAGCAATTAACAAAAGGTATTCCATCATACAATTACAAATTTACAAGTAATACCCCCACTTCAAATTTATCCAAATCTTTAAATAGGGAATTCGAACCAAATGATGAATTATATTTTTTAGACATAAAATATTTTTGTAACGCTCCCCAAATCGCGACATTGTGCATGGGAGAATATAAACTTCTTCTAACCTCCTTATACTCTAAAAATTTTGACGAAATTCCTCCGCAAAAAGTCTTAGATTTTAATACTGAATTTATGTGGATGAACTTTATTTATATTAGCCTCTTTCCCTAAATTTCTAATTAAAATTTCAATCCCTGATATTCCTAATCTGTTATAAGGTTTTATAAGTGATACAAACAATGCTTCGTTATCATCAGTTCTTGTTTCAAGATATTTCTTTATATACATTTTACTTTTGGCACTAAAAAAATTTCTCTTTCACTATTACCTTTACCTAAAACAATACAACATACCCATCTAAATATTTATGTTTTTTGTTCAGATTTCAAGATTCAATCTGAGCGATAACTTACGATTTTATTTTTAAGTTATTCAATTTTTTTGAATAACTTATATTACAAAACATAATAGCACAAAATACAATTTTTCTCAACCAATTCTTGCTTATAAAAATTTTTCTTTTTTCAATTTTTCTTTTTTGAAAAGGGATTGGGATTTTATCCCATGATTTACATTTGTGTATATACAAATGTCTTGCTGGTTAGGACATAAAAATTGTAATATTTACATAATGTCATATTTCATTTTTATA
>CALXJW010000115.1 GCA_944388725.1 uncultured Clostridia bacterium
TCTCCTTTATTTTCTTATTTCAGCATTACATCTTGTTGTTACATTTTCTATTATTTTATTCATTATATTGTTTATCTCTTCATCTGTCAATGTCTTTTTATTATCTAAAAATGTTAATGAATAAGCTATAGACTTTTTATCTTCAGGTAAATTACTACCTTTATAAACATCAAATACTTCTATTTTTGTTAATAAACTTCCACCTGCATTTTTTATTACTTTTTCTATATCTTTTGATATCATATTTTTATTTACTACAAATGCTAAATCTTTTTTTATACTTGGGAATTTTGAAATTTCTTTATATTTCATTTTTCCAACCTTTTTTTGTAATAATTCATCTAAATTAATTTCTAATACATATACATCTTCTTTTGTTATGCTTGGATGTATTTTTCCTATAATTCCTACATTTGTTCCATTTACATTTATATATGCACTTTGACCTGGATGCATTTCTTTTGGCATTTGTTCTTTTATAAAACTATATCTATTTTCATAGCCTAAATATTCAAGTATTTCTTCTGCTACTCCTTTAATTACATAGAAATCTACATTATTTTTATTATTTTCAATTCCTAATAAATATTTTCCTGTCATTAATACACATAGTTTTGTATCTTCTCCATATACTTCACCTTTTTTATAAAATCCTTTTCCTATTTCAAATATAGAAATATCTTTTTGTTCTCTTGCATTATTGTATTCATATATTTTATATAATGATGGAATCATACTATATCTTAGTGTATTTCTATCTTCTGTTATTGGATCCAATAATTTTAATGGTTCAAATTCATCTAATGTATAATTTCTAACTTCTTTATCATTGATTAATATGTATGACAATGTTTCATTTAATCCTAATGATATCATTTTATTTCTTATTTCTCTTTGTGTTTTATCATAACTTCCTTTTCTCATTGGAACTACTGGTAGTTTTCCTTCAATATTGTCTACACCATATATACGGCTTACTTCTTCTATTAAATCTTCTTTTATTGATATATCTAATCTTCTACTTGGTACTTTAACTATTGCTTTTTCTGAGTCTGATGTATATGTAAATCCTAATTTTCTAAATACATTTAGTATTTCTTCATTTGGAATTACTGTTCCTAATACATCATTTACATCTTTAAATTTTATTTCTATTTCTTTATCTTTTGCATCTGTTTTATCATATTTTACAATTCCTGTTATAACTTTTCCATCTGCATATTTTTCTAATAATCTACATGCTCTTTCTATTGCCATATATGTTCTTTTTGGATCTATTCCTTTTTCAAATCTGTTACTTGCTTCACTTCTTAAGATTTTTTTAGATGTTTTTCTTACTTTTACAGAATCAAATATTGCTGATTCTATTATTACATTTTTTGTGTCTTCTTCTACTTCTGTTTCAAGTCCACCCATTACCCCTGCTAATCCAACTCCATGTGTTGCATCTGCTATTACAATGTCTTCTATAGATAAATCTCTTTCTATATCATCTAATGTTGTTAATTTTTCTCCTTCTTCTGCCATTCTAACAACTATTTTATTTCCAAGTCTATCTGCATCATAAAAATGTAGTGGTTGACCTAATTCTAACATTACATAATTACTTATATCTACAACATTGTTTATTGGTCTTATTCCAGATGCTATAAGTCTATTTTTTATAAATGCTGGACTTTCTTTTATTTTTACATCTTCTACTTTTTTTACTAAAAACATTTTGCAATTATCTGTTTTTATATCTATTGAAAATGTTTTATTTATATCTTCTCCAGTTTCTTTATGTTCTAATTCTACTTCTTTTACTGGTTTATCATAAATTGCTCCTATTTCATATGCCATTCCTAATATGCTTAGTAAATCTCCTCTATTTGCTGTTAATTCAAAGTCTATTACTTCATCATCTAATCCTAAATATTTAATTGGATCTTCTCCAATAACTGCATCTTCTCCTAATTCTGCAATTCCATCTTTATCTTCTGGTTTTAAGAATTTGCTTTCTAGCCCTAGTTCTGCAATTGAGCACATCATTCCATTTGATTCTTGACCTCTTATCATTCCTTTTTTTATTGTTTTATCTGGTAACTCTGCTCCTACTAATGCTACTATTACTTTTATTCCTGTTCTTGCATTTGGTGCACCACAAACAATATCTAATACTTCTTTACCAATATTTACTTTGCATAAATGTAAATGGTCTGAATCTGGATGTTCTTTACATTCAATTATTTCTCCTATTATTAATTTTGTTGCATTTATTAATTTTTCTGCTGAATCATATTCATTTCCAACTCTTGTCATGTCTTCTGCTAATTGTTTTACATCAACATCTATATCTACATAATCTTTTACAAAATTAGTACTTAATTTCATTATTCTTCATCCTTTCTATCAAATTGATTTAAAAATCTTATATCATTTGTGTATAAATATCTCATGTCTGGTATTGCATATTTAAACATTGCTAATCTTTCTAATCCTGTTCCAAATGCAAATCCTCCATATTTTTCTGGATCATATCCATTCATTTTTAAAACATTTGGGTGTACTATTCCTGCTCCTAGTACTTCTATCCATCCTGTTTGTTTACACAAGTTACATCCTTTTCCACCACATTTAAAACAACTTACATCTACTTCATATGATGGTTCTGTAAATGGGAAATAACTTGGTCTAAATCTTAACTCACAATTTTTCCCGATTAATTTTTTAACAAATACTTCTAATGTTCCTTTTAAATCTGCTAATGATACATTTCTTTCTTTTTTGTCTATTACTAATCCTTCAACTTGACCAAATTGATGTGAATGTGTTGCATCATCTTCTCTACGATATGTTTTTCCTGCACATATCATTCTTATTGGTGTTTTTTCTGTGTTTGCAAGCATTGTTCTTGCTTGTACTGCTGATGTTTGTGTTCTTAATAAATATTCGTTTGTTATATAAAAACTGTCTTGCATATCTCTTGCTGGATGTCCTTGAGGTAGATTTAATCTTTCAAAACAAAATTCATCTGTTTCTAATTCTGGTCCTGAAACTACATCATACCCCATCGATACAAATAAATCTTCTATTTCTTCTATTACTCTGTTTACTGGATGTTTGCTTCCTCTTTTTATTTTTGTGCTTGGTAGTGTTATATCTATTGTCTCTTTTTCTATTTTTTCTTGCATTTCTTGTTCTTTAAATTTTTCTTCTTTTTCCTCTATTGTTTTTTCTATTTCATTTCTTGCTTCATTTACAATACTTCCTATTATTGGTCTTTCTTCTGGAGATAAATCTTTCATTCCTCTTAATACTTGTGTTAATTCTCCTTTTTTTCCTAAGATTTTTACTTTTACTTCATTTAAAATTTTTGAGTTTTCTGCTTTTTGAATTTCTTCTAATGCACTTTTTGTGATTTGTTCAATTTGTTCTTTCATTCTTTTCCTTCCTTTCTGAATTTTGGATATCAAAAAATCCAATTCTCCTATTGTATAGGACGAATTGGATTCCGTGGTACCACCTAATTTTATTAATTTATTAATTAACCTTATTTTAGTTTTAACGGTTCAACCGCTTAACTCTACTTTGTTCAAGTTAAGACCTCTAAAGTGAAATTTCAATATATTTTGTATAAATAGCTCTCAGCTTTGCTATTTTCTCTGTAATACTTTTTAATATATTTACTTTGCTTTTTCATCGGCTTTTATTTTGATGTTGCTATTATAGCACATTTTATGTTGATTGTAAATGATTTTGGATAATTTTTAATTATTCATT
>CALXJW010000116.1 GCA_944388725.1 uncultured Clostridia bacterium
CCTTCTCCAAATTTCTTATGATAAACTCTTGCACCTGATTGATATGCACTAAAATCTACATTTGAAGTTTCTACTTTTTTATTTAAATTGTTTAAGAAACTTTCTGCTGTTCTGAATGCAAATCCTGAATTTGTATTTACTGTTGCTGCGGCATACTGTGGCTCTGTTGATTTATATGTTTTTACTGTTCCATTATATTTATTTCCATAGTTCCATGTATAATTATTATTTCCAAATACATTTTCTTCTTTTTTATTCATTTGTTTTTTATTTTCTTCATAACCGTCTAATAAATCCTTAGGAATTTCATTTAAAAATCTTGAAGGCATATTATATGTTGTCGAACCAAATGTTGTTCTTTGTTTACTATTTGTTAAATATAAATAATTTTTTGCTCTTGTTATTCCCACATAACATAAACGCCTTTCTTCTTCTAATTCTTTTTCTTCTCCAATTGATTTATATCCAGGAAATATTCCTTCTTCCATCCCTACTAAAAATACTACTGGAAATTCTAGTCCTTTTGCACTATGTAATGTCATTAATGTAACAGATTCTTCTGTTTCTTCCATATTATCTAAATCACTTGATAAAGTTATTCCTTCTAGGAAGTTACTTAATCCATTTTCAGCAGATTCTTCTTCAAACTCTACCGCTACTGTTAAAAATTCTTCTAAGTTTGCAATTCTATTTTCTGCTTCTTGCGTATTTTCATTTTCTAAAGCTTTTGTATATCCTGTTTCTTTTAATATTTTCTTTATTAACTCTGATATTTTTATTTCGTCTTTTTTAGAAATAAATTCCTCCATGCAATTAATAAATTCTCTTGAGTTTAAATATACTCTATTTAATCCATATTGCTCCGCATGTTTTATTACTTCATACATTGATATATTATTTTGTTCAGCAACTTTTGCAATATTATCTAAACTAGTTTTTCCAATTCCTCTTTTAGGTTCATTTATTATTCTGTTTAGACTTAAATTATCTGATGGATTTTGAACTAATCTTAAATATGATATTATGTCTTTAATTTCTTTTCTTTCATAGAATTTTAATCCACCTATTATTTTATATGGTATGCCTTCTCTTCTTAATATTTCTTCTATTGCTCTTGATTGCGTATTCATTCTATATAATACTGCAAAATCAGAATATTTATAATATTCTTCTCTTTTTAGATATTCTATTTGTTCTACTATATATTTCCCTTCATCATATTCATTATCTGCAGTATGTACTCTAGGCAAATTTCCTTCTTCATTTTCTGTCCATAATTTTTTTTCATATTTTTTTTCATTATGTTTTATTACTGCATTTGCTACTTTTAATATATTTCCTGTACATCTATAATTTTGTTCTAATTTTATTATTTTTGTTCCCGGAAAATCTTTTTCAAAATTTAATATATTTGTTATGTCTGATCCACGAAATCCATAAATACAATTATGCACACAAATGTTATTAGCAAAATATTGCCTATATTCTTGTATATTTAAATCATATACTTTTCCTTCAAATTCTTCAATTTCAACTTTTTTAACACTAGTTTCTTTTAATTCCCCTTCTTCATATACAACAACCAACATGTTTTCTCTTATATGTGCTAGTGGCATAAAATTAAAAAATTTATGTTTTATTAAATTTATTTTTGAGGATAAAATAATATCATCTGAAATATTTTTTACATTATTTGCAAATTCAAAAGCATCTTCATATTTTGCTCTTTCAGCTTCTACCCTCCATGTTGATGCTTTTCCTTTTCTTGTTTTTAAGCCCATTTTTATCAATTGTTCTTTAAAATCTTCATCTGAAGAATTTATATAAATTCTATGTCCACATTTTCCATCTTTTCTTTCGCTTCCTGCGAAATATGCAATATTAACAATTTTTCTTTTGGCCATTCCTCTCATTGACGCTTGTGGTACAATTAGTGGATATTCTTTAAATATTCCTAAATCTTGCATCAATTTCTCGGCTCTAGTTTCTGTATCAATATTATTAAATAACTTATTAATATTTTGTTGTGTCCATTGCATTTCTCTTCCTACTGAATGGAAAACTAATGTCGGTATTCCATATAAAAAAGCATAATATGATTCAAAATATCTTGCTTCCTGCAATGTTTTACATGTTTTTAGTAACCATATTTTGTCTCCTTTTTCTTGCCTCATTCTTACATTTAAACCATTCTGTATTTCTCCTTTATCATTTTTCCTTACTCCACTAGTTTGACCAATTCTATATCCTAATCCTTGTTTATACATTAAATAAACATAAAAGTTATTATAATCAGGAACTAATTTTGCAAATATGATATGATTTTCAGTTCCTCTTATAACATTCCCATCTTCTGTTGTAATTTTTATTATTTTCCCTTTATATTCTTTTTCTGTTTTACTTTCTACAACTCCTTCTATTATATTACCATTTCCTGCTGCACATAAAACTTTTTCACCTTTTTGTATTTCTTTTATTTTCTTAGTTCCAGAAAATGTTTTTATTTCTGTATCTCCTACAAGGCATTGGTCATTATCACCAACAGCAGTTATGTTACCATGTTTAGATGCTAATAAAGTGATTAACGTAAATTGTGATTTATTTGTATCTTGATATTCATCTACTAAAATATATTTAAATTTATTTGAATAATATTCCAAAATATCTGGATTTTCCATTAATATTTTTATTGTATAATTTATTATGTCATCAAAGTCAATTGCATTGTTTTCTTTTAATCTTTTTTGATATCTTATATATACCTCTGCTATTTTTTCTTTTCTAAAATCTCCTATTGTTCTTGCTTGATATATATCTGGTTCAACCATATCATTTTTTGCATTACTTATTTCGGAAATTACAGACCTATCACTAAATAATTTTTCATCTAATTCTAATTCTTTTAATATTTGTTTTATCATAGTTCTTTGATCTGTTGTATCAAATATTATAAATGATGAGTCAAAACCTATTCTATCTATAAATTTTCTTAATATTCTTACACATATAGAGTGAAAAGTTCCTATCCACATATCATTTACGGCATCACCAATTAAGTTTGATATCCTTTCTTTCATCTCATTGGCAGCTTTATTTGTAAATGTTATTGCTAATATATTCCAAGGTAATACCTTTTTTTCTCCCATTAAATATGCAATTTTATGTGTTAAAACTTTTGTTTTACCACTTCCAGCACCCGCTATTATTAAACATGGGCCTTCTGTATTTATTACTGCTTCATATTGTTTATTATTTAGTCCTTTTAATATTTCTTCCATTATTATATATCCTTTCCATTTTTCAAATATTTGTTTGTATTTTACTATATTTATTATTTTTTTTCAATAGAATCTCTTAATTTTTTATAAATATGTTACTCCTATTCCTATTATCATTCCTATTATATTTCCTATTGCTGACATTCGCCCTTTATATAATCTGTTAGACTCTGGTATCAATTCCCCTGATACAATATATAGCATCGCACCCGCTGCGAAACTTAAACATAATGATATTATTTGTTCTGATATTTTTCCGATTATTGCTCCTATTAATGTTCCTATCCCTGTAGCTAATCCTGATAATATAACATAAAACATTATTTTATATATTTTCATTCCACCATTTTTCATAGGAATTGCCATTGACATTCCTTCTGGT
>CALXJW010000117.1 GCA_944388725.1 uncultured Clostridia bacterium
AAATTAAACAAACCAGAAAAAGGACATTTTGCAAAAGCAAATGTGACAGCAAAAAAACATTTAAGAGAATTCAGACTAGATTCAATAGAAGGAATCAAAGTTGGAGATGAAGTAAAAGCAGATATATTTACTGCTGGAGAAAAAATAGATGTACAAGGAACATCAAAAGGAAAAGGATTCCAAGGTGTAATCAAAAGACATGGACAACACAGAGGACCAATGGGACATGGTTCAATGTATCATAGAAGACCAGGTTCAATGGGACCAACATCAACACCAGGAAGAGTATTTAAAGGTAAAAAATTACCAGGACATATGGGACATGTAACAGTAACAATACAAAACTTAGATGTTGTAAAAGTTGACATGGACAAAAATGTAATATTAGTAAAAGGTAGTGTTCCAGGAGCAAAAGGATCTATCTTAAAAATAAAATCAGCAGTAAAAAAAGCTGAATAAATTATAGAAAAGGAGGAAAGACGAAATGCCAAAAATAGATGTATATAACATGCAAGGTAAAAAAGTTAGCGATTTAGAATTAAGTGACAAAGTATTTGGAATTGAACCAAATGAAAACGTAGTTCACAGTGTTCTAGTAAATTACTTAGCAAATCAAAGACAAGGTACACAAAGTACAAAAACAAGAGCAGAAGTTCGTGGTGGTGGTAAAAAACCATGGAGACAAAAAGGAACAGGTAGAGCAAGACAAGGAAGCATTCGTGCTCCACAATGGATTAAAGGTGGTATTGCTTTAGGTCCAAAACCACGTTCATATTCATATAGAATAAACAAAAAAGAAAAACAACTTGCAATAAGATCAATATTAAGTTCAAAAGTATTAGAAAATGAATTAACAGTTGTTGACAAATTAGAAGTTAAAGAACCAAAAACAAAAGTTATGGTAAAAGCTTTAACAGATTTAAAAGTAGAAGGAAAAACACTAATCATATTAGCTGATAAAAATGAAAATGTAAAATTATCAAGCAGAAATATAGAAGGTGTAAAAGCTATAGAATTAAATACAATAAATGTATTTGACTTATTAAAATACAATAAATTAGTATTACCAGTTGATACTGTTAAAAAATTAGAGGAGGTGTATGCCTAATGTTACCAGAAGAAATCATAGTAAGACCAGTAATAACAGAGAAAAGTAATGATCAAATGCAAGCAGGAAAATACACTTTCGAAGTTAACAAAAAAGCAACAAAAGTTGAAATAGCAAAAGCTGTTGAAAAACTTTTTGAAGTAAAAGTTTTAAAAGTTAATACAATGAAAGTTAACGGAAAAACAAAGAGAGTTAGATATAAAGAAGGAAAAACATCAGATTGGAAAAAAGCTATTGTTACAATAGATACAAATCCATCTGAAAAAACATACCTTGGAAAAGGTGGAAAAACAATTAAAGTTTCTAAAAAATATAAAGATTCAATAGATGAATTTATGGGAGCTTAAAATAAAAAGTTATCGAGAAAGAACTCGGAAAATAAATTAATTAAAGGAGAGAAAAAATAATGGGAATGAAACATTTTAAACCTTATACACCATCAAGAAGAAACATGGTAGTTTCTACATATGACGAAATCACAAAAAAAACTCCTGAAAAATCTTTATTAGCAAAGAAAAAGAAGAATTCAGGAAGAAACTCATATGGAAGAATAACAGTAAGACATCAAGGTGGAGGAAACAGACAAAAATATAGAAAAGTAGATTTTAGACGTTTAAAAGACAATATGGAAGCTACAGTAATTGGAATTGAATATGATCCAAACCGTAGTAGTAATATAGCATTAATAAAATATGAAGATGGAACATTAAGTTATATTATAGCACCACAAGGATTAACAGATGGAGATAAAGTAATATCAGGTGAAAATATTGATATAAAACCAGGAAATTGCTTACCAATATCAAATATACCAGTTGGAACATTAATTCATAATATAGAATTAAATCCAGGTCAAGGTGCAAAATTAGTAAGAGTTGCAGGACAAAGTGCTCAACTTATGGCTAAAGAAGGAAAATATGCACATGTAAGATTACCATCAGGAGAAATGAGATTAATCTTAGCAAGATGTAGAGCAACAATCGGAGTTGTTGGTAATGCTGATCATGAAAATGTTAAGTTAGGAAAAGCAGGAAAAACAAGACATTTAGGTATTAGACCAACAGTTAGAGGTTCTGTAATGAACCCAGTAGATCACCCACATGGTGGTGGTGAAGGAAAAGCTCCAGTAGGACATTCTGGACCAATGACACCTTGGGGCAAACCAGCTTTAGGATATAAGACAAGAGATGCTAAAAAGAAAACAAATAAATTTATAGTAAAGAGAAGAAAATAAGATAGGAGGAAAATCAGATGTCAAGATCAAGCAAGAAAAAACCTTTTGTAGCTCCAGAACTTTTAAAAAGAGTAGAAGCTATGAATGAAAGTGGAAATAAAGAAGTAATCAAGACATGGTCAAGAGCTTCAACAATTTATCCACAAATGATTGGACACACAATCGCTGTTCATGACGGTAGAAAACATGTACCAGTTTATATAACAGAAGAAATGATAGGTCATAAATTAGGTGAATTTGCTCCTACAAGAACATTTAAAGGTCATGCAGGAGAAAAGAAAACTACAAAATAAATAATAAATTAAGGAGGGAATTGTAGTGGAAGAAACAGCAATAATTGAAGCTAAAGCAACATTAAGATATGCAAGAATATCAGCTAGAAAAGTAAAAATTGTTGCAGATTTAATTAGAGGTAAAAATGTTGATGAAGCTTTAACAATAGTAAAATTTACACCAAAAGCGTCTTCAGATATAATAGAAAAATTATTAAAATCAGCTATAGCAAATGCTGAAAATAATCATGGAATGAAACATGAAAACTTATATGTTGCTGAAATATATGCAAACCAAGGGCCAACATTAAAGAGAATAAGACCTGCAGCAAAAGGTTCAGCAGTTAGAATAAGAAAAAGAACAAGTCATATAACAATAGTATTAAGAGATGATAAATAAGAAAGGAGGACTATTAAAAAATGGGACAAAAAGTACATCCAACAGGAATAAGAGTTGGTATAATAAAAGATTGGAACGCTAAATGGTATGCAGATTCTAAAAATTTTGCAGATTACTTAGTAGAAGATCAAAAAATTCGTAAATTTTTAAAGAAAAAATTATATACAGCTGGAATTTCAAAAATCGAAATTGAAAGAACAGCAAAATTTGTTAAAATAAATGTTTATGCTGCAAAACCAGGAATAATAATAGGAAAAGGTGGAGCAGGAGCTGAAACATTAAAAGCAGAAGTGGTAAAATTAATAGGAAAAGAAGCAAATATTAATATAGTTGAGGTCAAAGCAATAGATACAGATGCACAATTAGTTGCGGAAAATATTGCAGGACAACTAGAAAGAAGAATTTCATTTAGAAAAGCTATGAAACAATGTATGCAAAAGGCTATGAAATCAGGTGCTTTAGGTATAAAAACTTCAGTATCTGGTAGATTAGGTGGAGCTGATATGGCTAGAACAGAATTTTATAAAGAGGGAACAATCCCACTACAAACTTTAAGAGCTGATATTGATTATGGATTTGCAGAAGCAGATACAACATATGGAAAAATCGGTGTTAAAGTATGGATTTATAAAGGTGAAGTT
>CALXJW010000118.1 GCA_944388725.1 uncultured Clostridia bacterium
AGCAACAGTAGCTTGTGCACATGCAGGAGCATCAGTATGCCATGTAGATAGTTCAAAAGGAATGGTAACATGGGCAAAAGAAAATATAGTATCATCAGGTTTAGAAAAAAGACCAGTAAGATATATAATAGATGATGTTGTAAAATTTGTGAATAGAGAAATTCGTAGAGGAAATAAATATGATGCAATTATAATGGATCCACCATCTTATGGTAGAGGGGCAAATGGAGAAGTATGGCAATTTGAAAATAATATATATGATTTAGTAGAATTATGTACAAAAGTATTATCAGATAATCCATTATTTTTCTTAATAAATTCATATACAACAGGAATATCAAGTAAAGTATTAGAAAATATACTTAATTTGACAGTAAATAAACAATATAGAGGTAAATTAACATCAGGAGAAATCGGATTACCAATGGAAGATTCAAATTTAGTATTACCTTGTGGAATATATGGAAGATGGGAGAAATAATATGCAAAATTTAGAAGTAATATATGAAGATAACCATATTATAGTTGTAAAAAAAGAACCTAATATTCCATCACAAGCAGACAAAACAGAAGATATAGATATGTTAACAATTATAAAGCAATATTTAAAAGAAAAATATAATAAGGCTGGAAATGTATATTTGGGTTTGGTACATAGATTAGATAGACCAGTTGGTGGAGTAATGGTATTTGCAAAAACTTCAAAGGCAGCTTCAAGACTCAGTGAACAAGTAAGAGAAAAGACTTTTAGAAAAAAATATTTAGCTGTTGTAGATGGTAAATTTGAAGAAATAAAAGGACTTCTTGAAGATTATTTATATAAAGACGAAAGAAACAATATGAGTAAAGTTGTGAATAAAGAAAAGAAAAATGCTAAACTAGCTAAATTAGACTATGAAGTTTTAACGCATAATGAGGTAAAAGATTTATCATTAGTAAAAATAAATTTGCATACAGGAAGACATCATCAAATTAGAGTACAACTTTCGAATGCAGGACATAGTATATTTGGGGATCAAAAATATGGAACAAGAGGTAAAGGAAAACAAATTGCATTATGGGCATATGAGCTTACAATTCAACATCCTATAACAAAAGAAGAAATGACATTTAAATGCTTACCAGAAAGTATTGGGACATGGTGCATATTAAAGGATATAGAAAAAGATAAAATCTAGTTAATAAAACTAGATTTTATTGTATACAAAAACCGATAAAAAATATATAAAAACCTTTTTTGAAGTTTTTATAAATGAAATTGAATTTTTTATAAATAATTTAAACTAAATAAAAAGTAAAGTGATAAATTATATTTGTACTTAAGAAAAAGTGAGGTGTGGAACGTGATAGATAAAATCTGTACATATCTAACTAATAGAATTAGAAAAGAAATGCCAGAAGTTGATGACGAAAGAGCAGAAATAATAATGTATGGGCTTCAAAATATAATCGGAGAATTACCAAAAGGTATTATTATTTTAATAATCGCTTATCTTCTAGGAATTTTTGAATTAACACTTATATCAATATTAATTATAGCACCATATAGATGTTTTTCTGGAGGAGTTCACATGAAAACACATATTGGATGTATAACATATACTTTAATATTATATAGTGGTTCAGCATTAATTGGAAAATATGTGGTTTTATCAGGAATTATAAAATATATAACTGCATTTATTATTTGGGCATTTTGTATGATAATGATAAAATTTTATGCCCCAGCAGATACAGAAAATGTTCCGATACTTAGAAAAAAAGAGAGAAAACAAAAACAAATTTTTTCATATATAATTTTAACAATAGAATTTATTATAGCTTTAACTATAAATAATCCTATTATAACAAGCATAATAATATTTGGAGATTTACTACAAACTTTAACAATAACAAGACTTGCATATAATATAACAGATAATAAATACGGACATGAAGTATATGCAAATATTTAATTTGATAATATAGGAGTATTACCGGTATATTCTTGTGTTATATATTTTTTACAAAAGAAGGGGGAATTAATATGATTAAATTTTTAGCAAAAATGGCAGAAAAATATGCAAAAGCAACAAATACAGCTTGCGTAATATTTTGGTGGGGACATCAACCTAAAATGCCAAAAGCTTTAATAAAAAAAGATTAATTCCAAAGAAAGAGTAAAATCTTTACTTAAACATTTATAATCGATTCAAAAGGAGACTTCTTAAAGGAGTTTTCTTTTTTAATACAAAAAAGAAGTACAAAATGTACTTCTAATAATCATATATAGATAATTCTTGTATAAAAAAACTATTATTTTTGGTTGTAAATAAATCTAAATTTTTACTTTTTTCTACATAATGTCTAACTTCCCAAAGTCCGATTCCAGAATGATTTTTCTTACCAGAAACACCTTTTTCAAAAATTTTTTCTGTATCTACATTTTTGTTTGAATAAGTATTTTCTACAATTATAATTGCTCTATGATTTTTATTTTCTCTTCGAAATATTACTTTAACTATTTTTTCTGTACATTTTTGTGCTTCTTCAATAGCATTATCAATCAATATACCAAGCATTCTAGAAAATTCATATATATTTACATTTAAAGTATCTAAATCCAAGAAAAATTCAAGCTCAAAATTAACATTAGCTTTTGTTGCTTTAAAATATTTACTATTAAGTAAACTATAAATTCCAGGATTATTAATTATTTTAGGATTTAATATAGATAAATTATTAGTTATTCGACAATCTTTTTTTACTTCTGTAAAATATTTTTTTAATCCAGGCATATCATTATTTTGTATAAAACCATCAAGAGTAGCAACATTAATATCAAAATCATGTTTAAAACCATTAACTTTATTATATAAAATTTCTAAAGATTTATTATAATCTTCTGCACTTTTTAAATCTTTTCTTGCATTAGCTAACTTAATCATACGTGTAAAACTATAAATACTTAAAAGCAAGAATGATATTAGTAATATAAAATTTAAAATGCTTATAATTATTGGCACAATATCAATATAAAAAGCTGTTGTAACTAATTGAATACATAATGTTAAAAAACCAATAAATAAATTAATATATAATAATATTAAAGTTTTTTTGTCTAAATTGTCAAAAATATCTAAATCATAATTTTTTCTTTTAAATCTTTTTAATAGTATGCTAATAATAAATAAAAAGCTATAAACAATAATTAAATATGTTATCCTATATATTGGAGTGTTAATAAAAGTAGTTGTTGAAATATTAAGTATAGTTAAATATGGATTTTGAAAAAGAATATTTAACAATACAAATATAAATAATGATATTATCAACAATAAAAAGCTTTTTAAAATGTTAATTTTAAAGAAAAATTTAATTAAAAATAAAACTAAAGTATAATTTAATATTACATTAAGAGGTGATGGAATATATATTAAACTAAATATACCTAGTAATGCAATACATATAATATAAAACCATTTGTTCTTCATAGGGATTTTAATATTATAAATAATTAAAATTAAATTTATAAATAAGAAGGATTCTATTATACCAGCAGGAATCAGTAATATATTCACTAACTCAGCATTTTCAGTGCTCAAAGCAATCCAAATATTATTCAAAAACTGCATCATAATCAATCATCTCCAAAA
>CALXJW010000119.1 GCA_944388725.1 uncultured Clostridia bacterium
TCTGTTTCTAATTCTTTTTCTAATTTTACTAATGGCATTATTTCTTCGACATCTATTTCTTCAAGTGGGTTTATTTTTTCTCCAGTTATCTCATCACTTAAATTTATTTCTCCTATATTAACTTCATCAATTGGTCCTATTTCCTCTATATTTATCTCTTCTAATGGTTTTATTTCTTCAACTGATATTTCTTCAAGTGGTTGTAATTCGTCTAGGTTAAATTTCTCAAATATCTGAGTATTTCCTAAATCAGTTTCTTTTAATGTATTACCTTTTTTTTCTTCGGCAAATGGTAATATTATACTCTCCTCTTCTATCTCTTTTTTATTTTCAATAACCATATTTTGTTCTACTATTGATTCTACAATTGGATTAATAACTTCTTCTGCTATTTTTTGTGCATAAGAATCTCTAATTTCTTGTTTATATAAATTAGCAACATTGGCTTGTTCTTTATTGTTTTCTATATATTTTTCCCATTTTCCTTTTTTTAAGTCATTTGCAATTCTTACTAATTTTGATTCTTCTTCTTCTTGAACTTTTATTTCGTTATCTAATTGTTCAACAAGCAATCTATTTTTTCTATATTCTTCCTCTTGCATCTCATTTTCTTTCATTGCGTTTTCAGAAAGAACCGGTATTCTGCCAAATCTTTTATAGAATTCTTCTTTTTGTTTTGTATATCTTGCATCTCTATTTTCTTTTTCCTTAATACGTTCTTGTATTCCTAATATTTTCTCTTTTCTTTCATGGATCACTGTCATAATCTTAGATATATTTTCATTTATTTTACATGTAACCTCATCTTTTATATCTAAGTATTTTCTATCAAGTTTATTTTGTAGTTCTTGACTTTGGTTTCCTAATTCTTTTATTTGGTTTCCAAGCGCAAAAATTCTTGATTGCAATTCTTCACTATAAATTTCTCCATTATTTTCATTTATTAAATTATTTCTTTCTCGAGCTAAAGCATTTCTTTTTTCTTCTATTGTTGTTATCTCTTTTTGTGTTTGTTGTTTTTCATAAATAAATTTTTTTATTAATCCCTGTATTTCTACTAATTTATTCATTTCCTAACATTATTAAGTAATTTAATTACTTAATAAACTCCTTTCATTGGTTATCTACTCTATTTCATTTTATATTCTAGCATAACGATTTTAATTAAACAAGGTTTTTTTGTAATTTTTTTGTTTCTTTATATTTTTATGTCTTTTAGTGATGTAAGTCCTCTATCCGCAAGAATTTTATATTTTTCTTTTTTATCTTTTATTTTTATGTCAAGTTGCGGTACTATCCCAAAATTTGCATTCATTGGTTGAAATTTGTCATTTTCTGTAGAAACATATTCTGCTAAAGCTCCTATTATTGTTTCAATTGGGAATACAATTTTTTTCTCTTTTTTATACTTTGCACATGCATTTATTGCAGAAACCATTCCAGATGATATAGATTCCACATATCCTTCTACTCCTGTAATTTGTCCTGCAAAAAATATATTGCTATTACTTTTTAAGTTATATGTATTATCTAATAATTTAGTTGAATTTATATATGTATTTCTATGCATTACTCCATATTTTACAAATTCTGCATTTTCTAATCCTGGTATTAAACTAAATACTCTTTTTTGTTCTCCAAATTTTAAATTTGTTTGAAATCCAACAATATTATATATTATACCGTTTGCATCATCTTGTCGTAATTGTACCACTGCATATGGTCTTTTGCCTGTTCTGGGATCATCAAAACCCACTGGTTTTAATGGTCCATATCTTAATGTATCAATTCCTCTTTTTGCCATTATTTCTATTGGCATACATCCTTCAAAAATTTCTCTTTTTTCAAAGTCATGTAGTGTAACTACTTCTGCATTTATTAATTCATTACAAAACTTTTCATATTCTTCCTTATCCATAGGTAGATTTATATAACTAGCTTCTTGTTTTTCTAATCTTTCTTTCCATTGCTCTACTGTTTCTTCTTTTTGTTTTTCTTGTTCATACCTATTTCCATAAAAAGCTATATTAAAATCTATACTTTCTTTTGTTATTATTGGTGCTGCTGCATCATAAAAATATAATTTATCTTGACCTGTTATTTTAGATATATTTTCAGCCAACTTACTCGAGGTTAAAGGTCCTGTTGCTATAATTACAATTCCTTCTTTTGCAATTTGTTCTATATCTGTTACTTCTTCATGTACTACTTCTATTAATTCATTTTTCTCTATTTCGTCTGTAACTTTTTGTGAAAATATTTCTCTATCTACAGCCAACGCTTGACCAGCAGGCACTTGAGTTTCATCTGCTATTTTTATCAACAATGAATCTAGATATCTCAATTCTTCTTTTAATAAGCCACATGCATTTGTATGCAAGTTTGATTTAAAAGAATTACTACATACTATTTCCGCCAAGTTTTTATTACTGTGTGCTTCTGTATATTTTACAGGTTTCATTTCATATAATTTAACTTTTATTCCTCTTTTAGCAATTTGGAAAGCAGCTTCACATCCTGCTAATCCGCCGCCAATTATTGTTATATAATCTTTCATAATACCTCTCTTTAATTAAATAAATTCATTATATCTTCTTTTGATAATTTACTTATAAATGATGTTTTTGTATTTAAAACATTATCAATTAATTTCGATTTCTTTTGTTGTAATTCATAGATTTTTTCTTCTATTGAATTTTTTGTTATTAATTTATATACTTGTACATTATTTTTTTGTCCTATCCTGTATGCTCTATCTGTTGCTTGATTTTCTGCTGATGCATTCCACCAAGGATCATAATGTATTACCATATCTGCTCCTGTTAAATTTAATCCTGTTCCTCCTGCTTTTAAAGAAATTAAAAATAGTTTCACTTCTTTACTTTCATTAAATTCATCTACCATTTTTATTCTTTCATCAACTTTTGTCGAACCAGTTAGTTTAAAATATTTTATATCTAATTTTTTAAGTTCTTCTTCTATTATTTCAAACATTGCAGTATAACCTGAAAATAGTAATATCTTATGTCCTGCTTCTGTTGCATCTCTTATGATTTCTATACATTGTTCTAATTTGCTACTTCCTTCTTTATAGTCTTTTATAAATAAACTTGGATGACAACAAATTTGTCTTAATCGTGTTAATGCTACTAATATTTGTATATGACTTTTTTCAAATCCTCTTATATCAATTGTTTCTGCTACTTCTTGTTTTGCTTGTGCTAAATAATTTAAATATATCTTTTCTTGTTCTTCTTTCATTTGGTTATTAAGTACTGTTATTGTTTTTTCAGGCAATTCTGTTAATACTTCTTTTTTGGTTCTTCTTAAAACAAATGGTTCTATTAGCATTTTTAATTTATTCATTGCTTTTATATCATTATCTTTTACTATAGGTGTTTCATACATTGTTTTAAATTTTTTATATGTAAATAAATATCCTGGCATTATATAATCAAATATTGACCATAATTCTGACAATGAATTTTCTATTGGTGTTCCTGTTAGTGCATATCTTGTATCGGCAATTATTATTTTGGCAGCTTTTGCATTTTGTGTATTACTATTTTTTAAATACTGTGCTTCATCTGCAATAGCATATCGAAAAT
>CALXJW010000120.1 GCA_944388725.1 uncultured Clostridia bacterium
TATTTTTTATTTAATTTTTATTTTTTTATAATTTATTTATTTAATTTTTATTTTTCATTTTATTTTTTTATAATTTTTTT
The DNA here is from genome assembly GCA_944388725.1 of uncultured Clostridia bacterium. Taxonomy (GTDB): domain Bacteria; phylum Bacillota; class Clostridia; order TANB77; family CAG-508; genus CAG-269. The sequence goes on from CALXJW010000120.1 coordinate 81, forward strand.
ATTTATTTTTAATTAATTTATTTTTTATTGTTTTTTTATTTTTTAGCATACATTTAAAATCTCCAAAATCTATTTTTTTCTAATTTATTCTTTTTTTTTCTAATTTATTCTATTTTATTTATTTTTACTATATTTAACTATTTTACTTATAAAAAATTAGTCAGAAGATTTTACCTCCTGACAAAATTTTATTCTTTTAATCTTATTGGTAAAATCATATAAACATATTCATTGTTTTCAACTGATTTTATTAAACATGGAGATATGTTTGTACCAAATTCAACAAAAACTTCTTCATCTTCTATTACTTTTAAACTATCTAGAAAATATTTTGGGTTAAATCCTACTTCTATATTTTTTCCTTCTGTTGAAATATAAATTTCTTCCTTTGCGTCCCCTGTTTGATTTGTGCAAGAAATAGTAATTTTACCTATATCAACAGAAACTTTTACTGGATATTTCTTTTCTTTTTCAATAGAAGATGATGAAATTAAACTTATTCTTTCAAAACTATTTTGTAAACTATTTTTATTTACTTTTATTCGTGTTTCCCAACTATTTGGAATAACAGATTTATAATTCAAAAATTCTCCATCTAATATTCTTGTAACAACTTTACAATTTTCCATTTCAAAAAGCGCTTGATTTTTTGCAATTCCAATTCTTATTCGATCAAAAGAATCTAGCAATATTTTATTTATTTCATTTAATGTTCTCCCTGGAATTACAGCTTTAAAATCATTTACTTTTGTTGGCAAATATATACTTCTTAGCGCTAGTCTAAAACCATCTACAGCAACAACATTTAATTTATTATTTTCTACTTCAAATAAACATCCTGTGAAAATTGGCCTATTTTCTTCTGAACTTACAGCAAAAATGGTTTTTCTTATCATATTTTTTAACATGTTTTGTTCTAATTCAATAGAGTTTTCTACTTCTATCTTTGGCAATTCTGGAAATTCATCAGGATTCATTGTTGTTAATTTATATAAAGAACCTTCACATTCTATTTCTAATAAATTATTTTCATTTAAAGAAATATATATTTCTGTATCTGGTAATTTTTTTATAATTTCACTAAACATTATTGCATTTACTACTGTACTACCTTGTTCTTTTACTTCACATTCCATTATATATTCTATACCAATTTCTAAATCATATGATGTTAATTTTATTTCATTATCATTTGTTTGTATTAAAATTCCTTCTAATATAGGCATAGTTGTTTTTGATGCAACGCCTTTAACTACGGAATTTAGTGCTTTAAGAATATTTTCCTTGTAACAAACTATTTTCATTTTGCTTCTCTCCTTTTTATTATTAAATATAATATAAATATTATTAGTAGTAATAGTATTAGGTGCTGTGGAAAATGTGGAAAACTATGTGGAAAGTATTTATCCCTAAGAAAAAAGTATGTGTATAACTTAGTGGATAATTTATAAATTTGTCCACACGAAAAAATGTTTTATGTGGATTTTGTAGTTATTAACAGTTTTTCAACAACCAATTAACAGGTTACTGTGGATATCTAATGTAGCTGTTCCGTAAGTAAAGATAATTTTTTTGTAACCAAACAATTGTACAACAAAACAAATTTTCTAAAACAACACTCAACTATTTTATTTTTCTATTGTTCACCATTTATAATAATGTTTTTCACACTTTCCACAATTAATTTTGTATTTGTTTTTTCTTTGACATCTTTTTCTATTTTTTTACAAGCATGCATTACTGTAGAATGATCTCTATTACCAAAGTCCTCTCCTATCTTTGGATAAGACATATTTGCAACTTCTCTGCAAAGGTACATTGCGATTTGTCTAGGGAAAGCAATTTCATTCGATCTTTTGTTGCTTTCTAAATCATCCTTATTTATATTAAAATATTTTGCAACTGTTTCTTTTACAAAGTCTGAAGATAAAACTTTTTCACTAGCTGCTTTAAACTCATTGATGGTATTTTCTGCCAATTCTATTGTTATTGGACTATGTGTAAGTGAAGCTCTTGCAATGATTTTATTAAAAACACCTTCCAATTCTCTAATGTTTGAATCTATCTTATTTGCAATATTTGATAATATAATATCTTCTACAACTATATTTTCTTCTTGTGCTTTTTTTCTCAAAATAGCTAAACGGGTTTCATAATCTGGACAGGAAATATCTGCCAATAATCCCCATTCAAATCTTGATTTTAATCTGTCTTCAAGAAAAGGAATATCTCTAGGTGGCTTATCACTAGAAATTATTATTTGTTTCTTATCTTCGTATAAAGCATTAAAAGTATGAAAAAATTCTTCTTGAACACGTTCTTTTCCTGCGATAAATTGAATATCATCGATTAATAAAACATCAATAGTTCTATATTTATTTCTAAATATTTCATTTTTATTATCCTTAATAGCATTAATTAATTGATTAGTAAACTTTTCAGAAGTTACATATAATATTTTTGTCGCTCTATTATTGCTTAAAATACGATTTCCTATAGCATGCATTAAATGAGTTTTACCTAAGCCTACACCCCCATATAAAAATAATGGATTATAAGATTCTCCTGGCTTATCTCCTACTGCAATAGCTGCTGCATGTGCAAAGCGATTATTATTTCCAACAACAAAAGTTTCAAATGTGTATTTTGGATTAAGAGTCTTATTAGAAATTTCAATATCTGTATCTTGTTGTGAAGCTTGCGAGTTTGAAATGACAGATTTATTGACTTCTTTTTTTTGATTATCCTCCCAAAATACAGAAAAAGTCCATTCTCTGTTTGTTAAATATTTAAATGTATTAAGAATTAAGTCCGCATATCGACCTTTTATTAAATCGTGGTGATATTCTGAATTAGCTTTAAAAACAATGTGATCATTAGTCATTTCTGTTATTTCTAATGGTTTTAACCAAGTATCAAATGCAATTTGTGTTACTTCATCTTTTAATAAATCTTTTGCTTGGTTTAAAAGTTCATCTTTGTCAATTTGCATAGTAAACATCCTTTCAAAATATCAAAATTCAAAAAAGTTATCCACAATGTTTTCCACACCTGTGGATAATTTTGTAATAATCATGTAATAAAGTATTAAATTTATACAAACAGGTTTTTGAAAAAACAGTTTGCTTAAATTTGTGATTATTAATGTTTTCAATATAATATCAAATTATTACACAAATAGTCAAGAATTATGTGGATAATTTTTGTAAAATTGTGGATAAAAACGAAAAAACTTGTGGAAAACACACAAATATTACAAAATTATTACAAAAAAATTACGATTTTTATCTTTATATAATATTTTTTTTCAAAAAGCAATACAAAAAAATAAAAAACTAAAAATTAGTGAATTTTTTCGTTAGTTTAAAACCATTGAAAGAGTAAGAGCAAAAAAACTAAAAAAAACTTAACGACATGAAGTT
>CALXJW010000121.1 GCA_944388725.1 uncultured Clostridia bacterium
ATAGTTAGTATTAATTCACTATTATTTTTCTGTTTTTGATTCATAATTCCTCCATTTTATTGTTTGTATTTATTACTCACTTTAATGATAAATAATTTTTTACTTGAGAGACAACTTACTAGTTATTATTTAAACATTATTATTTACCTTTTTAATACTTACTTCTTTATCTTTTTCAATTTTCTTTTGATATCTATCTTCCTCTGAAAACACACATCCACAATACTTTTGCATATACAAACCTAATTCTCTCGCTTCATTTTGTCCCTCTCTAAAACCAGGTCTAAAATCTCTATATAAAAAAGTCAAACCATATTTTTGTGCCAATTCTTCTCCTATTTGTTTTAATGCTTCATGATTTTGATATGGACTAATTAATAATGTTGTAGAAAAAGCATCATATCCATTTTCTTTTGCATATTTTGCAGTTTGTTCTAATCTCACTCTATAACAATATTTAACACATCTATTTTCTAAATCATTTATAACATTTTTACAAAATTCTCTTAATCCATAATTTTCTTCAAATATTGCTGTTATACCTATATTCTTTGTATATTCTTTTAAAGTATCTCGTCTTGCTTTATATTCCATATATGGATGTATATTAGGATTATACCAATATACTGTTGGTTCTATATTTTCACTTCTTAAACTTTTAATACAATAAACACTGCATGGTGCACAACATGTGTGTAATAACAATCTCATTTCAATTCTCCTTATTAAAATTAATTTTTTTATCTATTATATATTCAGGTCTATTTCTAGTTTCATCATATATTCTCGATATATATTCTGACATTATCCAAATAGAAATTAGTTGTACTCCTGAAAAGAACGCTATACATATTATAATTGATGACCATCCTGGAACCAAGTTATTCCATTTAAACATATATGACAATACTGCATAAACAAAAACAACAAAAGATAGTAATACAGATAAAATCCCTATTGTTCCTATCATTTTTAACGGTTTATTAGAAAAACTTACTATTCCATCAAATGCTAATTTAAACATTTTCTTTAATGGATATTTTGTTTTACCATATTTTCTTTCTTCTCTATTATATTTTATTGGTTTTTGCTTAAATCCCGCCCAGCTAAATAAACCTCTTAAATACTTATTGTGTTCAGGTAATGCATTTATAACATCTACTACTTTTCTATCTACAAGTCTAAAATCTCCTGTGTCTTTTGGGATTTTTGTATCTGACATACTATATAAAATTTTATAAAACATTTTTGCAGTAAGAAGTTTAAACATTGATTCTCCTCTTCTATTTTTTCTTACTGCATAAATCACATCATTTCCTTGCTCCCATAATAAAATCATATCTTTTATTAATTCTGGTGGATCTTGCATATCTGCGTCTATTATTATTACTGCATCTCCTGTTGTTTCTTTTAATCCAGCTGTTACTGCTGCTTGATGTCCGAAATTTCTAGAAAAAGATATAACTTTTAAGTTTTTATCTTTTTGTGCAAGTTCTTCAATAATATTCAATGTTCCGTCTCTACTTCCATCATTTACTATAATGATTTCTGTTTCATAATTTTCTAAAGTTTTTACAACCTTTGTTATTCTTTCATAACATGTTAATGCAACTTCTTCTTCATTATACATTGGTATAACAACTGAAATCTTTTTCATTTTTTCTCCTTTTCTAAAATCAATTAATTTATCCCAAATATGGATATCCTAAATGTTTATATGCTGGTGGCATTACTAGTCTACCTCTAGGTGTTCTAGTTATAAATCCTATTTGTATTAAATATGGTTCATATACATCTTCTATTGTATCTATTTCTTCTCCAATTGATACTGCAATTGATTCTATTCCTACTGGTTTTCCTTGATATTGTGTTATCATAGTTTCTAAAATTTTTCTATCTATTTCATCTAATCCTAATTCATCGATTTCTAATTGATTTAATGCATGTTTAGCAATTTTTAAATTTATTGTTCCATCACCTAATACAGCTGCATAATCTCTTACTCTTTTTAATAATCTGTTTGCAATTCTTGGTGTTCCTCTTGACCTTCTTGCTATTTCTATAGCAGATTCTTCATCTATTTCTATTTTTAGTATTTGGGATGACCTTTTTATTATTGTTGATAAATCTTCTGTTGAATATAATTCTAATCTATGTACTATACCAAATCTATCTCTTAATGGTGTTGTTAATGAACCTGCTTTTGTTGTTGCTCCTATTAATGTAAATTTAGGTAAATCTATTCTAATTGATTTTGCACTAGGTCCTTTTCCAATAACAATATCTAAAGTATAATCTTCTAATGCTGGATACAATATTTCTTCTACATTTTTGCTTAATCTATGTATTTCGTCTATAAATAAAACATCATGTTCTGATAGTGCTGTTAATATTGCTGCTAAATCTCCTGGTTTTTCTATTGCTGGTCCTGATGTTATTTTTATATTTGATTTCATTTCATTTGCTATTATATTTGCTATTGTTGTTTTTCCAAGTCCTGGTGGTCCATAAAATAAGCAATGGTCTAATGGCTCACCTCTTTTTTGAGCCGCTTCTATATATATCTTCATATTTTCTTTTACTTTAGTTTGTCCTATATATTCATCTAGATTCTGTGGTCTTAATGAATTCTCTAATCTTTCTTCTTGTACATCTTCTATTTCTGGTCTTATTAGCTTGTTTTCTTCCATTATTTTTTCCTCTTTCTCTTTTTGTTTTAAGCATTTTTATTATATTATATATTAAATATTTTGTCAAAAAAATACCCTTTAAATACTAACCATTTTAATTAATATTTAGGGTATTTTTATTTTAAAAATGTTTTCCTTTTCTTTTTGAATATTTCTCAAAATATTCTTGTGGTTTTTCTATATCTGCGTTTGATTTTTCTTCCTGTTTTATTGTTTCTATTTCTTCATTTTCTGTTAATTCCTGATGTTCTGTTAATGCTCTATCTAATTCATCTGCTCCTGGTAAGTCTAAATCATCGTCTTCTCTTTTTGCTAATCTAATTTTTACAATAATTAATATTACAATTAATAAAATTAATGCTCCAATTATTCCTACTATTATTTTTTCTCTTGTTCCCCATGTTGATGGTTGTAACCAATTTACTTTAGCTACTCCTTCTTTTTGTGTGTTTTTATTGACTATTATTTGATATGTTGCTACTTCTCCTGTTTCCGCATTTGTTACTAAAATTGTTATTACATTTTCTCCATCTTGTAAATTTTCATTTCCTATTATTTCTACAGTCGCATTTTCGTTATTGGCTACTGCTTCTATTTCTAATGAACTAATATCTTCTTTTATTCCAATTGTATATTCATATGTTTCAAGATCAAATTTAGGACTTAATGTCGAATTTTTTATTTCTAATTTTGATAACCCAAATACTTTAGATGTTTCTTCTTCTGTTGGATTTTCTTCTACTGGTGTTTCCTCTGTTGGTGTTTCTTCTGTTGGTTGTTCTTCATTTGG
>CALXJW010000122.1 GCA_944388725.1 uncultured Clostridia bacterium
AATTAAATAAAATAAATCTACTCTTTTAATTTCTTTTAATTTCTTTTTTCCAATATTACTTTCTATATAATTTAATTCCATATTCAAAATTCCTTTCCAACTTAAAATAAATTATTATAAATTTATAATATAATTAATTATACTTAATAATAAAACTATTATATTTTAACAATTTATCACACCATCATTCCCCTCAATATGAGCATTCTCAGGATGGTCTTCACTATACAATAAGGTAACTGTATTTCCTATTGCACAATCAATTTTTGGTATCTTTTTTTGACCTATTGGTAAGAAACCAAGTTTTATTGTCTTATTGAATAATTTTATTGTTTCCTTTATCTTATATTTTTTTCCATCAATTTCATATTCGACTGTTACTACTTCTGGATTGTCCAAACCTCTACTTTTAATATCTATTATTATTCCATTTACTCTTTTCATATTTTAATCCCCTCTCTTTCCTTTATAAAACTTTATTTATTATATTTTACTAACATCAATAACTCTTTTTATATTATTTAATATATTTGAATTAATATTTCTATAACTATAAATATCATTTATAATCGTTTCATTTTCTTCTAATACAACTGCATATATTAAGAAATCTTCCCATAAAGCTATATTTTCTTTATCTTTTTCAGAGAGCAAGCTAAAATCATGTATATAATTTTTTATTCCAGCAATCTGCTCTACTAATATTTCACCTTCTTTTGTCCTTTCATATCTATTATTAACTTCTATTTTGTAGTATATTTTTCTTCTTACTTTTCTGTAAATCGGTGTTCCTATTAATATAAAAAATGAAATAATCATTATTGTTGATAATATCATAATAGGTCCAGCATTTGAAATAGTTTTTATATATGCTTCTCTTACATTTGGGTTGTTTTCTAAAATTTCTAATTCTGATTCTCCTTTTTGTGCATATTTGTTATCAAATTCATTAAGACTATCATACCATTTGGTCCCTGCTGGTGAAAAAAGAAAAATTAAACTTAGAATCAATGATATTATAAATAATTTAGCAGATATATTAATTACCATATTATTTTTAGAAAAGTTAGGTCTTTTTTCTTTATCTTTTTTTACTTTTATATAATTATTTTCTTGTGCTTCCTTAACACAAAAACTTTTCCATTTATCAATATTTTCTTTACTGAAATTGTTGTTTTTTATCATGTTAATTAATTCTTGTTCACTCTGTCTTAAAACTTTCTCTTCGCTTTTTACTATTATGTTATTTGCCGAAAAATCAATAATTTTTTTTTGATATAAATCTAATATTGTTGCAGATATATCTTTTTTTGTTTCAATTTCTAAATCAGTAATCAAGCTTATTTCTGCTGGTGTTATATTATTAAATCTTTCTCGATAGTATTCTATGTTATCAATTACTTCATATCTGCTGTTTTCTTTTATTACTTTCATTCTTGAAATTCTAAAGGCCAAATAAATAGCAATTAGTACATAACATTTTATAACAAGTAATATAATCATCAACCATAAAAAAGCAAATATTATATTTATACATGCAATAAAATTACCATTATATATTCTAAAACATTCAGATATTGTCCCTAAAATTGATACTTGTATATTCATCTTAACTATTATTAAACATATAATTATAAACACTATATCTAATTTTATCAAATTTTTTTCTTTTTTACTTTTTATTTTTTTTGTTTTTATTTCTTTCATTTTCCTTATTACCTTTTTCCAATTATTAATTTACTAATCCTAATATTACCGCTATAAATGCGCCTATTAGCCAAGGTAAAAAAACCAGAATAATTAAAGGTATTGCTCTTAAAGTATAATAATGCATTTCTTCATTTGTAAATACTTTTCTAGGATTATCTTCATAATATAAATGTAAAATCCTTCTAGCATATCTTCCTGAAAACATTGCGTTATATTTACGTTTTTTGCCATTAATTTCGTACTCATACTTTCCACCACAAGTATTATTTTCCTCATCCACATAACTGCTTATTAATGTTGCATTAATAATATGTTTATTCTCTATTGCTTTTTTTACTTTTTTATCCAACTTTGTAGATGGATCAACTTTTTCGTATATTTTAAATTTGATTATTACTACATATGTAAGTATAACTACAAAAAAAACTAGTAACCATTTTCCCCATATTATAGGATCATTAGAAACAGTTTGGGTAATTTTATCTTTAAACATATCAATTCTATTCATTTTTTATCTCCTTATTAAATTAATTCTCATCGCAATATTTTCCCTTGTGCATTTATGGTCCTAAAAATCATCCTTAATTTTTAATCTCCTACTCATATAAAATGACTCCTTTGTAAAAAACAAATTTTATTACAGAAGAGTCATTTAGTGTCTTTATTTTTATTGTTAATTTCTTCAATTTGTAAACAAAACAAGTCGATTTTTCTTGTTTTTCCATTCATAATTAGTTTTGCATTACATATTTTGAATGATTTTATTTGCATTAAAGTGATTTCTCATATTTAATCTCTTCCTCATTTAGATAATCTAAACTTTTATTGTATTCTCTAAATTCCTTTGTATTAGAATCATAATATTCGCAAGGTTGACTAAAAGATTGATTTCCTTGATATCTAAAACCTGTAACAGTTATTCCGAGTTTCTCATAATATAACATTTCAAACCATAGAGTATAGTCACTATAAACATAAACATATTTAAAAAATTGACCTTCTTCAATTGTTTTTGTTAGTCTGCCTTGTACATATGTTGGAGCACCTAATTTATCAACTATATTATCAACGGTTAATGTTTCACCAACCAACTCTTCTGTTTTATCAACCAAACAGGTAGGAATAATAATATCATTGTATCTTGCTGAAGTATCATTCCAATAATATGACACCTCTGTATTATCACTATACAAATCTGTTTCGTTTTTATAATTTTCTAAATATATTCCTTCCAATAATTCTTCACTATTTTTCAAAATATATGCACCATTACTTTTATCAGAGTATACATTGTTTTCTTCATCCCACAATAATTCTTTAAATAATCCACTACCTATTCTTAATTCATATCCATTTTCTTTTAATTTTTGTCCAGTAAGTTTTGTTTGTACAACTTCTCCAGCAATTGAAAATTTTCCATCGAATAAAGAAGCATTAAAATCTTTAGTGTTGATATTCCAGAATTTATCAATTTCGCTAGATACTGTATTAGACACTTCGTTTTTTATTTCATTATTTTCTCTATTTTCCAATTCATTATTACCTGTATTTTTAGATTTATGTTTGTTGTTTAAAAATAGAAATGAACTAATTGTTCCAACAATTATGACTATAGAAATTATTCCAATAGTCACCACCCAATTCTTTTGTTTATTCATAACACCCATCATCTCCCTTTTTATTTTATCATAAATTTAATCTCTTTGCTCAAGTCTAAAAACTTTTCACTAGTACTATTCTCTTGTATTTTTGCTAAAATCTAACAATAGT
>CALXJW010000123.1 GCA_944388725.1 uncultured Clostridia bacterium
TTCCTCTAACATATGGTACTATACAATAACTGCAGAAATTATTACATCCATACATTATTGTTACAGATGCTTTTATATTACTTGTTCTTTTTATTGGTAACCCTTCAAAAACTTCTCCATCTATATCAATTACATCTTCTAATTTTTTTCTTGTTTCTAATGTTTTATATAAGTCTTCTGGAAATTTGTGCAATGTATGTGTTCCAAATATTATATCTGTATATGGATAGCTTTCATGTATTTTTTCTGTTATGTGTTTTTCTTGCATCATACATCCACCTATAGCTATAATTGTTCCTCTTTTTCCTTTTATGCGTTTCAACTCTCCTAATTTTCCAAATAGCTTGTCTTCTGCATTTTCTCTTACACAACATGTATTAAATAATACTAAATCCGCTTCTGTGTAATCTTCTGTTGGGTTATATCCCATTTCTTCTACCATTCCACATAGCTTTTCTGAATCATTTTCATTTAATTGACAGCCCATTGTTAATATATAATATTTTAAGTTTTTTCCTTCATTTTGTTTTGCAACTTTTTCCATATATTCTTTTTGAATTTCTATTTCTTGTTTGTTTTCCATTTTTCCAATTCCTTTCCTATGTTGCTATTTTACTATGAGTTTTAAAAAATATCAAGCAATTATTTGTATTTCTTTGTCTAAATATGTTGAATAAATGTATATTTTATCAACTTTTCTGTTTAATGAATTTTCTAGTGCTTTTTTATATAAATCTAATTGTGTTTTATATTTTTCTATTAAAACTTTTTCATCTTGATTTTCCACAAAATCAGTTTTATAGTCTAAAAGTACTAATTCATCATTTTGATTAATATAATACAAGTCTATTATACCTTGTACTAAAACATTTTCTTCTACATTTTCATTATAGATTTCTTTTGCTGGTATATTTATATAAAATGGCTTTTCTCTTTCTACTTTTTTTGCTTTTACAAGTTCTTTCCATATATTTGATTGTGTAAATTTATATACTTTATATACATTTATTGCTTCTGCTTGTTTTTGTGTTATTATTTGTTTTAATTCTAATTCTTTTACTAGACTTTTTACATCTTCTAAGCTATATATTTCTTTTTTTAGATTTAATTTTTGCATACATAAATGTACTAATGTTCCTTTTTCTGCATTTGTTATTTTTATTTCTGTATCTTGTTCTAAAAATTGTGGCTTTGGTATTTCTACTTTTTTTATTTCTGTTTCTCCTAATGCTAATTGTTTTAATTGTGTTACAGATGATTTTGTTGGTATTACTGTTGATTTTTTATATGGATACTCATATTCTATAATTTTTACAATTTCTTTTTGCTTATTTTCATCTATTTCTATGCTATTTAATTTATCTACAATTTCTTTTATTTTTTTATTTTCATTTTCTTCTGTTTTATCTTTTTTTAGTATATCTTCTTTTTTATAAACATTTATTGTAGCTAATTCTTGCATTTGTTTTTGATTATATAAATATACTATTCTTATCCAATCTATAAATGTTTTATATTTTTTTAGCACTATTGGATTTATTTTTTCTTCTTTTTCATATTTACTTCCAAATTCTGTCATTTTTTCTAGTTTTTCTTCATCATTTTTACTATATCCTGTTATTATTAATTTTTCTTTTGCTCTTGTTAGTGCTACATATAAAACTCTCATTTCTTCTGCTAATGTTTCTTGTAATATTTTTTCTCTTATTGCTTTTTTAGATAATGTGTCATATTCTATTTGTCTTTCATAATCTATGCATTTTACTCCTATACCAATATCTGGATGTAATAATATTTTATTATTTAAGTCTTGCATATTAAATTGTTTTCCTGTTCCTGATAAAAATACTACTGGGAATTCTAGTCCTTTACTTTTGTGTATACTCATTATTCTTATTACATCATCATTTTCTCCTATTATTTTAGCAGAGTCCATATCTTTACTACTTGTTTTTACTTTTTCTATATAATTTATAAAATTATATAATCCTTTAAAACTTATAGATTCACATTGTTTTGCTCTTTCAAATAACATTTTTAAATTTGCTTGTCTTAATTCTCCATTTGCCATTAGTCCTACATAATTAAAATATCCTGTGTCATTGTAAATTTTCCAAATTAGTTCATCTAGCGCAAGATATTCTTGTTCTTTTCTCCACATTTCTAAATTATTTAAGAACATATTTATTTTGTTTTTTAATTTCTCATCTACATTTGGTTTAGCTTTTAATATTGTATTATAAAAATTATCATATCTATCATTTAATCTTATCTGTACTAATTCATTATCTGTAAATCCGCCTATAACTGACCTCATTACCGCTACTAATGGTATTTCTTGTAATGGATTGTCTATTATTTTTAATAGATTCATTATTGTTTGAATTTCTATACTTTCTAGATATTCTGATGATGAATCACTAAATACTGGCATTCCTAATTTTATTATTTCTTTTTCAAATATTGGTGCTGATTCTTTTGTTGATCTTAATAATACTACTATGTCTTTATATTTTATTTCTCTTTTTTCTTGTTTTTTTACATCATAAACTTCAAATTTGTTTTCTTTTAATTGTTTTATTCTGTTTGCTACAAATTTTGCTTCTAGTTCAATATCTTCTACTCTTTCTCTTTCTTCGTTTTCCTCTTCCTCATTTATTGCTATTTGTTCTATATCATCATCTTCTGCATTTTCTGAAATATTTAGTATGTCTATTTCTGTTTTTAAATCTTCTTTTGTTTCTTCATAATTTGCTCCTAAGTTTAAATATTCTTCTTGTGTATAATTTAATTCTCCTAATTCTTCTCCCATTATGTTTTCGAATATTATATTTGTAAAGTCTAATACTTGTTTTCTACTTCTAAAGTTTTTAAATAATTGGATTTTTAAGTCTTGTTCTTCTTTTTTATTTTCTTTTAATTGATATGTTTTATATTTTTCTAAAAATAAGTCTGGTCTTGCTTGTCTAAATTTATATATACTTTGTTTAACATCTCCTACCATAAATATGTTGTTTCCTCTTGATATTGATGTTAATATTTGTTCTTGTACTAAATTACTGTCTTGATATTCATCTATTGCTATTTCTTCGAATTTTTGTTGGTATTTCTTTGCTATTTCTGTTTGTATATATTGCCCATTTTCTTCCTTTAATAATATTTTTAGTGCATAGTGTTCTATATCACTAAAATCTACTATGTTTTTGTCTTTTTTTCTTTTTGTGAATTTTTGCCCAAATTCTATTATTAAGTCTTTTAATTTTAATAATATTTGATACATATCATTTATGTCTGTATTGGCTTCTTCTGAATCAAATATTAATATTTTGTCTGTTAAATTATTTATTGTTTTCTTTACTTTATCTCTTGTTTGTTTTGCCATTTCTTTTGCTTCTAATGTAATTTTTTTATTTACTTTCCAGTTTTTTAATTTAAAGTTTGTTGCTAATGTGTACATCATATCCCATGAGTTTGT
>CALXJW010000124.1 GCA_944388725.1 uncultured Clostridia bacterium
ATGTTTGGTTATGCAACTAGTCTTCGTTCTTCTAGATATGATGATAGAGACTAATTTTAAAGGGATGAGAATATTTTTATTCTTACTCCCTCTTTTTTCTTAAATTTTTTTGTGTTATAATACTTATACATAAAATAAGTTTGAAGAGAGGTAAATTCATGAATACTAAGTTAATTGCAAAAAATCCTACTGCTTATCATAATTATACAATTGAAGATACTATAGAAGCAGGTATTGTTTTATCAGGTACAGAAATTAAATCAATTAGAAATGGAAAAGTTAATTTAAAAGATACATATGCAATTATAAAAAATGGAGAAGTTTTTGTTTTAGGTATGCATATTAGTCCATATGAACATGGAAATATTTTTAATAAAGACCCTATGCGTGATAGAAAACTTCTATTAAATAAAAGAGAAATAAATAAATTATTTGGTTTAACAAAACAAAAAGGATATAGTTTAGTTCCAATTAGTTTATATTTTAAAGGAAGTCTTGTTAAACTAGAATTAGGCGTTGGTAAAGGCAAAAAACTTTATGATAAACGTGAAGATTTAAAGAAAAAAGATGCTCTAAGACAAATAGAAAGACTATTATAAAAGTCTTTCTATTTGTCTATTTTATTTCTATAAATTTACATAAATAATTTGAAAAAATCTTTTATTTATGATATAATAATAAAGCATTGGTAAATACCAATATATTTTAAGGAGAATCTAAATGACTAACATCATTAATGTTAAGCCCAATGAAATTGTCAGTTCTACTAAGTGGCATACGTTCGCTTGTTCAATTGATAATGGAATTGAGCCTCCGGAGCTTCATCCTCATACTAATCGGAATTCTGCACATCAAAGTCAAGAAGTAACATTTTCTAATAATGTGTACGATGGAATTGCAGCGCAAGTGAATTTTGCTAACATCCTTGGTAATTTTGCTTTACGACTCATGAAAATCCACTACACTTGTAAAGAAATGCTAAACCTCAATCATGATGCAGAATCTCGCGAAGAATTCCAGAAAGATTTTATTGAAAGAGTCAATGCATTTTATTATTGGCTAATTCAAGATCCCGATTATGGAATGCTTATCGATATTGAGCACCTAGAGCTGTCCCAGGACAACACTGGAATTCCAAACAACATTAAGCTTTTGGCTGCCCAAAACAAGCTCATTTGGAACATGATTGTTTCAATTAATGAGGATTTTATAAATGATAAAATAGAAGTACAGAAAAAGTGGAAAATAAAAGTACACAAATTTCTGTACTTTTTCTATATCTAAAATCATGATACAATTAACTCAACCTTTTCTTAGAGGTAAAATGATTAAAGGAGTTGATTACTATGAGAAGAGATGTAGAAAATCAAATTTATAAATTAGGAGGAGGTGATATTGTGAATAAATCAGAGGTTGCTAGAAGACTAGGATGTAGTTGGAAAACTGTAGATAGGAAAATAAATCCTGAAAAGTACAATAAGAACAAAAAGGAACGCGAATATCACTCGAAATTAGACGCTTTTAAAGAATTAATATTAACCAAAGTAGATACTTATTCTTGTACAGCAAAATCTATTTTTATATTATTAAAAAATAACTATAACTATGATGGAAGTTATTCTTTGGTAAATAAATTTGTTTCAAAGCATAAAAAAGAAGAAAATAGAAAAGCTACAATAAGATTTGAAACTGTTCCTGGATATCAAGCACAAGTTGACTGGAAAGAAAAATTTAAGATATTTGATAGATACGGAACAGAATATACTATAAATATTTTCTTAATGATTTTAGGATATTCAAGGAAAAGATTTATTAAGCTAACATTTGATAGAAGTCAACAAACATTATTTGAGTGTCTAACAGAAGCTTTTAGATATTATGGAGGAACAACAGAAGAGATACTATTTGATAATATGAAAACAGTTGTAGACCAAGTTAAAAGTACATACCATTGTGTAGTAATAAACGAAAAGTTTAGACAGTTTGCTAAAGATGCTAATTTTAATGTGGTAACTTGTAGAGCATATAGACCACAGACAAAACGGTAAGGTAGAAAATTTAGCTAAAATAATGGATAGATTAAAAGCATATAATAATGAATTTGACAGCATTTATGATTTATATGTAATTATAGAGCAGTTAAATAAAGAAATAAATAATGAAATAGTTCAAGGCTTAGGAGAAACACCAAATGAAAGATTCAAAAGAGAAAAGAGCACTTTAGCCAAAGTAAATTTAGATTTATTAGAACCATATTACATCCCTACCAAAGAGTATAAAGTTTCTAATGAATCTATGATAACTTACAAGAGCAAAAAGTACTCTGTTCCACCTTATTTAATCGGTAAAAGTGTTACCGTTAAAGAAGTTGATACTAGCATCTATATATATTATAACACAGATTTTATTTGTTGGTATAACACATATGAAAGTTTAAGATTTAATTATAAAGAATCTCATTATAAAAACATATTGAAACAGGATGCATTTAAAAATGCTACAGATGATGAAATAGAAGAACAAGTACGAAAAAATTTAAATAGTATGGATAATATAAATATAGAAAAGGATGATAAAAATGAGTAATTATACAAAACTACTAAAAAACTTAGAAGATTTAAAATTAGATAAAATGAGAAGTATGTTACCAGAATATTTAGAAGACATAAAAAAGAAACCTCCACATATAGTAGATTCATTATTAAAGCTAACAGAAGAAGAGATAAAATACCAAACAATAAGGGCATCAGAAGCCTTAATAAGAGCTGCAGCATTTCCATTTAAAAAGACATTAGAAGATTTTGATTTTGATTTTCAGCCATCAATAAACAAAAATGAGATTTATGATTTAGCGACATTACGATTTGTTGAGGATAAATCTAATATATTATTTGTTGGAAATTCAGGTGTAGGAAAAACACATTTAGCTGTAGCCTTGGGAATAAAGGCAACCGAACATAGATATAGTGTATATTTTATTACTTGTCACGCACTGATTATGAAGCTAAATAAAGCACAAAAAGAAAATAGGCTAGATAAGATGTTAAGGCATATGTGCCAATATAGAGTCTTGATAATAGATGAAATAGGATATTTACCTGTAGATAAAGAAGGCTCAAATTTATTTTTTCAACTAATTAATAAAAGATATGGAAATAAATCTACTATCATAACAACAAATATGCCGTTTAGCAAATGGAGTGACGTTTTTTATGATGCTACATTAGCAAATGCAGTATTAGATAGATTATTACATTATTCAAGTGTAATACGAATTACAGGGAATTCATATAGAATAAAAGATAAGTTAGAAGAACAAGACACTAAGAAAAAAATTGGAGGCAATTATGTATAAAAATAATTCAAAAAATATCAGAGAGATTATTTCTCTCTGATGGATGAATTACCATTTTCTATGAAATGGTATATTCCACTTTTTTAGTATTTTTAACTTTCCACTTTTTATGGAT
>CALXJW010000125.1 GCA_944388725.1 uncultured Clostridia bacterium
TAAAAAATAAAATTGAAAAATGATTAATAAAAATATGTAGATAATCTAGACAAAAAATTAATAATATTGTAAAATCTAAATTATATAAAAGACAAATAACGATTTAGACAACGTCGTCAATTTGTCGCCAAATAAAAAATGTGTATTATAAAAATAAGTACAATAATTACAAAACTGTTGCGGAGGAAATACTCAAATAATAAAAATATATAAAGTAATATATGAACTTTTTTAAACGGAAAGGATAAGTAACAATGGGAGATATAAATGTATTTTCAGGTCCAATGAAATGTGGGAAAAGCATGCAAATCATTAATGAATTTAATAGACAATTAATTACAGGTAAGAATGTAATGCTTTTCAAACCAAAAATAGACGATAGAATGGGATTAAATATTATAGGAACAAGAGACGGAAAAAAAATTAAAGCTAATAATATCGAAACAATTAATGAACTACAAAATTATAATGCAGATATATTTTTTATAGATGAATTTCAATTTTTAGACGGTGATGTTAAAGTTATAGAAGAAATGGCTGAAAAGGGAAAAAAATTTTTCATTGCTGGATTGAATTTAACTTCTGAGAAAAAACCTTTTGGAAAAATGGGAGATTTACTTTGTATAGCTGATAATATAAAAATGATGACTTCTATTTGTGAAATATGTAAGAACGATAACGCTGTTTATTCATATTTTAAAGGGGGGAAAACAGACGATATTGCTATTCGGAGACAAAGAATATATACCTGTATGTAGAAAATGTTATGAAAAATTAAGTGCTAGTAATTGTACACAAAATATTTACTAAAAAGGAGAGATTTAAATATGAACAAAATATTTATAATATGTAGCAAGGCTTTTTATAAAGATATTCCTCCAATTAAAGAAAAATTAGAAAAAAACGGATGGGAAGTATTTTTGCCACACACATATGAAAATCCAAATGCCGAAAATGAATGGTATGCAGAAGGAAAAGAAGAACATGCAAGAATGAAAGGTGAAATGTTTAGGAGAAGTAGAGAAAGAATAAAATCAATGGATGCAGTATTAACCTTAAATTTTGACAAAAATGGAAAAAAGAATTATGTTGGAGGTTCAACATTTCTCGAATTATATGAAGCTTTTATGGAAAATAAAAAGATATATTTATGGAATGAAATACCTGATGGGATTCTATTTGATGAAATAAGTGGTTTTGCGCCTGAAATTATTAATGGAAATCTAGATTTAGTCAAATAGAAAGTATTTACAAATGTGGTTCATAAATAAATTTTTAAAGATGAATTGGAGGGAATAGGATGAAGATTATAAAAGAAGAAAATGCAGAAAAATTTAATTATGCCGATACAAGTGCGGTTTTAGAATATAGTATTGCTTTAAATGAAAAAAATATGGATTTTTGTACTAATAAGATTAACGGAAGATATCCTATGGAAGGTTATTGCTCTAATTTAGAATGTGAAGAATTATGCTATATTTTGGAAGGTGAGGGGACTATAAATAAAAGAAATAGTGAACCAATTGCTTTTAAAAAAGGAGATGTTATTTTTATAAATAAAAAAGATATCTATTATTGGAAAGGCGATTTTAAATTAGCAATTGTTTGTTCTCCTGCATGGTCAAAAGAACAATGCAAATTATATAGCGAGGAGGATTTTGCTTGAATATTTTAGAGATATATAACAAATATCATTTACCAGAGAATTTACAAATGCATATGTTAAGAGTAGCTGCATGTAGTAATTTAATTATAGATAATTGGTTAGGGGATGAATTAGACAAAAGTGCGATTATAAGAGTTTGTTTATTACATGATATGGGGAATATGGTTAAAATACCAGAAGATTTTTCTAATGATAATGAATTTATTACTATTAGAAAAAAGTATTTTGACAAATATGGTACTAATGACCATGAGATAAATTTAGAAATTGGAAAAATTGAAGGATTATCTGATAAAGAATTAATAATTTTAGATGGGAAAAGATCTAGAAAAAATGAACAAACTTTAAATTCCGACTTTTATGAGATTAAAATATGTGCCTATTGTGATCAAAGAGTTGCTCCAAATGGTGTAGTCGATTTAAAGACAAGATTAGAAGATGCAAAAGTAAGATATAAAGACAAACCTTTATCAGTATGGTCAAATGAAGAAAAATCAAATTATTTAATAGACTGTGCATTAGGAATAGAAAAACAAATTATAGAAAAATGCAAAATATCTCCAAAAAATATAAATGATTATACTATAAAAGAGTATATTACAAACTTAAAAAATTATGATATATAAATTTTAAAAGGAGTGTTTACCATGGAAAAAGAACAAAAGAAAATCGAAGAATTAAACGGATTTAGAGACTTAAGAATAGTTGACAACTTTTATCAAACTTCAAGTTTTTTCCCTATGCCAACAACAGAAATAGGGACATTAAGTGAAAATGGAGAAACAAATGTAGGATCATATTCATTATGTTTTCCATATTACATTGCAGGAAAAGACTATTATGCAATGATTTTATGCTGTAGAAATAGTTCCAACACAGCCAAAAATATTTTAAGAACAGGTAAATGTTCAATTAATTTTATTACAGATAACAGAAAATATTTTAAAGAAGCAGTAAGATTAGGATATCCAGGTGAAACAACAGAAGAAAAAATGAAAGACACTATTTTTAATCTAGTTGATGGAAAAAGAGCAAGAGAAAATCCTAATGAAAAATATCCAAAAATTATACAAGAAGCATTTCAAGTATTTGAATGTACATGGGTAAGAGAATTAGATGGTGCAGAAAAAGATAAAGTTCAAGAAGAATATTTACCACCATATCATCAATTTAATGGAATAACAAGCCAACATGGAGCACACTTTATATTAAAGATAGACCATATTTTAATGAAACCTAAATATTATGATGCAATTATAAATGGGGTAAATAGTAGAAGTTTTCCAAGTGTTCCAGTTGATTATGGATACCGTGATAATAAAAACTTTTGGTATACAAAATTTAGAAAACCAATTGCAGAACCAATTCCAGCAAACAAAGGAATTAGTTTAGATACAGTAAAATATGCAGCATCAAGAATAGATCCAGATATTAAATTTACAGATGAAGCATGTGCAAAATTAGTAAAAGTTCCAAGAGTATTTTTAAGCACAGTTTTAAAAGGATGTGTTGCTTGGGCAAAAGAAAATAATGTTTCTTTAATAACAGAAAAAGAAATGGAAATAATACAAGATAAAAGAAATAAAGAAAAGAAATAAAAAAGATCAATGGGAAATTTGGGGACGGTTCCCAAATTTTCCAAAAATTATTTTAGATAGGAGTAATAGTTTGAAAAAATATTTAGATTTAAAAAATGCCAATGACTTAACGAAATTAAAAGAAATAGCAGAAAT
>CALXJW010000126.1 GCA_944388725.1 uncultured Clostridia bacterium
TTTAATGTGAATTTTACTGAATTGGTTGAGTAAAAGGTTAATTTGTGATATAGTGTAGGCAGAAAGTTAGGGGGGAAGGATATGTTAATCATTGCAGGAGGAATTATAGAAAAAGACAATAAAATATTGATGGTTAAAGAAGCTAAAAAGAAATGTTATGGAAAATGGAATGTGCCAGCTGGACATTTAGAAAAAGGTGAGACTATATTTGAAGGAGCAATTAGAGAAATATTTGAAGAAACAGGATGTAAAGTTAGATTGAAAAATGTTCTTCCAATAATTAGCAAAGAGATAGAAAATACTACAGTACTAATAATAACATTTACAACAGAATTATTAGAAGAAAATATATCATTTAATAAAGAAGAAATCCTAGATGTGCAATGGATTCCAATAGAAGAATTAAATGAAATGCCAGATGAAAAATTAAGAGATAAAAAAGGAGTAAAAATAATGTTAAAGGCTCTTAGAGAGAATAAAATATATCCTTTAGATTCAGTAAAAATATTGGAATATATTAATTTGTAAAGTAGATGATTAATTTAAGAAATGCACAAGAAAGGTTCAAATAAAATTAAAAATCCAATCTTAAAAGAAGTCACTAATAGAATATATAAGGATTATAAAGAAGCCATAATGAATAAACCTGCAACCCCAGGGTCACATCACTTTTTCAAAGGTGGGCTTTTATATCATTTATATTCTGTAACAAGAAATGCTATTAAAATTTGCGAGTTATATCCAAATTTAGGAGTAGATACAGATTTGATTGTATTTGGCGCTTTGGTGCACGATATAGGAAAAACTAAGGATTTCAAAGATTATGGTGACGACAATAAAAATAATCCTAAAAGTGGCAATAGTATGGATTTGTTAGGACATTCGTATGAAGGAGCTCACATTGTAGAAAATTATTTAGAACAATATGAGATTGATGATCAATTTAAAAATCAAATAATTCACATGATAGGAAGTCATATGAAATATAGTGAATGGGGAGTTTTAGTTTTACCCAAAATGCTAGAAGTAATAATAATAAACTATGCTGATGGTATGGATGCGGATTTAGAACCAGCACATACTATATTAAAAAATGCTGAAAAAGGGAAGAAATACAAAATTGGTAATGCACCACGAGAATATTATAAATCTTTGAATAAATATTATGAAGAAAATTAAGAATGAAATGATAAGAAAATATGAAAGTTGTCTGATGAGAATATGTTTCATTCTACCAAGATTAGTGGTATATTTTGTATAATTGAATTATTGAATTATTGTTGAAAGGAACTGATATTTATGGATTATAGAAAAGCAACATCTTGTGACATTAATTCTATAGCTTACCTTATTAGCGGATTATTAGGAACTTGTAATATTAAATCTAAAAAAACAATACTAGAAAGTAATATTGAAGAAATATCTAAAGATATTAATAATTATTATGTGTGTACTATCAATAATAAGATAATAGGTGCGTGTGGCATAAGTAATATTTTAGAAAAAGATAATTTTAATTTAGGCTTAAAGAATGTAAGAGAAATTTTATATTTAGTTGTAGATAAAAAATATCAAGGAATAGGAATTGGGACAAAGTTATTGAAATTATGTAGTGATGATAATAAACATAATATTCTCTATGAAGCTTTGGGAGATAATGGTAGATATGTAAATTCCAAATTTATCCTAGAAAAATGTGGATATAAAATGGTAAAAAATTTAGGAAATGATTATTATAGAAAAAATAATTATTGTCACAAATGTGTAAATAGAAATAAGAATTGTAAAGAATGCATCGCTGAAATTTGGGTTAAACATAAATTAATATGAAACATATTGTATAAAACCATGTTAAGAAAAATGTAGAAGAAGAGGAAATATAAAATGAGAATAGGAATTGATATAGACAATTGTATATCTAATTTTGATGATGTATTATTAAAAGAATATTTAAAACATGATAAAGAACTAAGAAATACAGGAATTATAAATGAAAATCCAGAATATTTAAGAACAGGAATGTTTGATTGGACAGAAGAAGAAGAAAAAAGTTTTTATAATGCAAACATTGAGGAGTTTGCCAAAAAATTAAAACCAGTAGAAGATGCCTCTGATTATATAAAAAAATTAAAAGAAGACGGAAACAAAATATATATTATAACAGGAAGAGATAATGGTGAATATAAAAATCCAAAGGAATTAACAAAAAACTGGCTAGATAGGTATGGTATAGTTTATGACGAACTGATATTCACAAATGCTTATGATAAACATGCGAAAACAGAAGTATGTTTAGAAAATAATATTGATTTAATGATTGAAGATAGTACAAGAATAAGTTTAGATTTAATAAATAATGGTATCAAAGTTTATACAATGAATACAAGATATAATAAAAAAGAACAAACATTAGACAGAGTTTCAAATTGGAAAGAAATATATGAAAGGATATCAAATTTAGCTAAAAAAGAAGATAACAAAAAAGTAAATATTATTTTAGATACAGATATATACAATGAATGTGATGATCAATTTGCTCTTGCTTATTTACTAAAATCACAAGATAAATTTAATATTGAAGCAATTACAGTAGCCCCATATCATCATGACAATAATATATCAATAGAAGAAGGAATAAATAAAAGTTATGATGAAATTATAAAAATATGTACTTGGCTAAACTTTGATTTTAATAATAAAATATTTAAAGGCTCAACAGATTATGTACAAAACGGCTATAATGAAGAAAATGATGCTGTAAGCAAAATTATTGAAATTGCAAATAAAAATGGCAAAACTTATATTTTAGCTATAGGAGCAATAACGAATGTAGCTATAGCTATAAAGAAAGACCCTAAAATAGTAGATAAAATCGAAGTTGTTTGGCTTGGAGGGCATAGTTTTTTAAGTAAAGATAATAAAGAGTTTAATTTCAGGCAAGATGTACAAGCAGTAAGAACTGTTTTTGAGTCAAAAGTAAAACTAACTATTATACCTTGCAAAAATGTTGCCTCTAATTTAAGAACATCAATATATGAATTAGAACATTTCTTAAAAGGGAAAAGTGAACTATGCGATTATCTATGTAAAAGATTTTATGATGATGGCATACATGGGATACAAGAAAGAAGAGTTATTTGGGATATTAGTGTTGTTGCATATATGATAAATAAAGAGTGGTTTGAAACTGAAGAAGTAAGCCGACCAAATATTAATGATGATACATCTTATGAAATGACACAAAGCGACTATAAAATAACAGTAGTAAATTATTTGAATGTTGATAAAATATTTAAAGATTTATTTAAGAAATTAGGAGAAATATAAAGTATTA
>CALXJW010000127.1 GCA_944388725.1 uncultured Clostridia bacterium
AAATAATAAAGTGTGTTAAAATAATATATATGAGAGTGTAAAAGAAAGATTAGGAGAAAGATGATAATGAAAAAGTTGATTATAATTATTATCATATTATTATTGATATTTGTGGGTATGTATATAAATAAACAAAATAAAATAGTAAATAATCAGTCAACAGAAGTATCGATAAATGAAATTAATCAAATTGAAACTTATTTACAAAAAATATATATGTGGAGAGAAATTACAGGAGAGGCGTTACCAATATTTGATAACATTAATGATGCACCAGATGTTTGGCTATGGGAAGTTGTTAAAAAAAATTTGGAAGAATATGAATTATCATATGAACAATTGCAAGATAAAACAAAAGAGATTTTTGGAGAAGAACTACAAAAAGAGTTTCCGAAAGAAGGATATGAATATATGGAATATAATGAGGAAACAGATACATATTATGCAATTGGAAGTGGCTTAGATAATCAAGAAGATGTATTTTTATTAGATAAAATACAAAAATTGGACAATGGATATACTGTTCAAATTGTGGAATATTTAGAAGATTATTCAGAAGGATATGAAGCAACTGATGCAGATTATAATATTCAAATAGAAAATTTAAATGATGAAACAATAGGAGAAGTAAAAAGTACAGAAGCAGAAACAAACATACAACAATTTGTAAAAGACAATATAGATAAGTTTACCATAAAAGCAGTGAAGTTAAGCACAGACCAAAATGAAAATTTACATGTAACAAGTGTAAGAAATGTAGAATTAGAAGAAGTTACAGCAAATGAGGGAGAATAATGAATTTAGAAAAATGTGAAATATGTCCACATAGATGTGGTGTTAATCGAACCAAAAACGAAATTGGCAGATGCAAAAGTACAGATAAAATAAAGATAGGCTTATATTCTATTCATCATTTTGAAGAACCTTGCATAAGTGGAAAACACGGTTCAGGAACTGTGTTTTTTTCAAATTGTAACTTGAATTGTGTGTATTGTCAAAATTATGAAATTAGTCAGCAAGGAAAGGGAAAAGAAATTTCAATACAAGAATTAGCTAATATATTTATTGAACAACAAAATCGACAGGCGGAAAATATAAATTTGGTAACACCAACTAGTTATATATTTCAAATTATAGAGGCAATCAAAATAGCAAAAAAACAAGGATTAAAAATTCCAATTATATATAATACAAATGGATATGAAAATATCGAAACATTAAAATTATTAGAAGGATATATTGATGTATATTTGCCAGATTTAAAATATTATGATAATGAAATTGGCAAAAAATATTCTAAAGTGGATAATTATTTTGGAATTGCTACAAAAGCAATACAAGAAATGTATAGACAAGTGGGAAGTCCTATATTTAATGATAAAGGAATGATTCAAAAAGGAATTATAATAAGACATTTGGTATTACCTAATAACATAGATAATAGTAAAAAAATTTTAAGATGGTTGAAAGAAAATATGGATGAACAAGTATATATAGATGTGATGGCACAATACTTTCCTACATATAGAGCAAAAGAAATGAAAGAATTAAATAGAAAATTGACAAAAGATGAGTATCAAGAAATTGAAAATTATGTATATGATTTAGATATAAAAAATGGTTATATGCAAGAATTAGGAGAGCATGAAGAGGAGTATGTTCCTAAGTGGGATGTTTAAAAATGATTGAAACATAATTGCATTTTTATATTTTTCTAAACAAAAAGTAGATATTGTTTTAATGGAAGTGGGGATTGGAGGATTGTATGATAGTACCAATATTATTGATCCAATGATTTCAGTTATTAGTTCTATTGGATATGACCATATGAAAATTCTTGGACATACATTAGAAGAGATTGCTAGACAAAAAGCAGGGATTATCAAAGAAAATTCTGATACAGTATATATAGAGCAAAAAAATAACATAGATGATATCATTGAAAAAACGTGTAAAGAAAAACAAAATATATTGCATATGGTCAAACAATCAGAAATAAAGGACCAAAGATTTGAAAATGATATAGAGAGATTTGATTATAAACAATATCACAATATAGAAATAAATTTAAAAGGAAAGATGCAAATACAAAATGCTGCATTAGTATTAGAATGTTGTGATATATTGGATAAAAAAGGATATGTTTTTTCAGAAGAAGCGATAAGAAAAGGATTAAAAACTGTTATCCATAAAGGAAGATTTGAAGTAATTCATCAGAATCCAACTATGATATTTGATGGAGGACATAATGAACAAGCTATTGAAAATCTTAAAGAAACGATAGATTTAATCTAGAATACCTGCACCTTTACCATACTTTATTAAGCTGTGAACTGTAACGAATAGTTACTTTTTAATAAGAATTAATACCAAAAGAACTTGTAAAAAAATATAAAGTTTGATATATTGAAAAAAATAAAATAAGAGGAGGAATTTAAAATGACACAAGCAGATGAACAATTTATAAAAACCTGCAAAGAGATTATAAAAAATGGATATTCATCAAAAGGAACCAATGTAAGAACAAGATGGGATGATGGAGAAGAAGCTAACTATTTTTCTATTGTAGGTGTTCAAAATAAATATGATGTGGGAAAAGAATTTCCAATGATAACTTTAAGAAATAATACAAAAACAATTAAAAATGCAATAGATGAAATTTTATGGATATGGCAAAAAAAATCTAATAAAATTAGTGAATTGAATTCTCATATATGGGATCAATGGGCAAATGAAGAAGGAACCATTGGAAAAGCATATGGATATCAATTAGGAAAAAAATATGAATTTAAGACAAAAGAAGGAATAAAAGTAATGGATCAAGTAGATTATGTTTTATACTTATTAAAACATGATCAATCAAGTAGAAGAATTATGACAAATTTATTTAATCATGAAGAATTAAAAGATATGGAATTAGAACCATGTGCTTATGGAACACAATGGCTAGTAAAAGAAGGAAAATTACATTTAATTTTAAACCAACGTTCACAAGATATGTTAACAGCAAATGGATGGAATTTAATGCAATATGCAGCTTTACAATATATGTTTGCACAAGTATCAGGATTAGAAGTAGGAACATTAACACATAATATAGGAGATTGTCATATTTATGATAGACATATACCACTTGTTGTAAAATTATTAGAAGCAGAGCCAATGGATGTAACACCAAAACTAGTTATCAAAAATCCAACAAAAGATTTCTATGAATTTAAAGTAGAAGATTTTGAAGTGGAAGGATATGATTACAACAAAGATGTAAAAATTGGTAAAATACCAGTTGCTATATAGAGGAAAATAAATATTTTAAAATGATAT
>CALXJW010000128.1 GCA_944388725.1 uncultured Clostridia bacterium
TCTAATGCTTTCATATTTCCATCTATAACTTCAGGTTTTTTAGCAAATTTATGTTTAAATGAATTTTTCATATCTGCTAATAATTCTTCATCTGTCATTATTCCTGTAACTTTTACTATTGCTGCAAGCATTGGTGTATTAGGAAAATATTTTCCTAATGCTTCTATAGATACTTTTCTTGCATCTATTGTATATATATTTCCTTCATATCCTTTTAGTAACTCTTTTAATTCTTCTGGAGTTTTAGTTGTATTTATAACTATTGCTCCTTCTGTTTTTAGTCCTGCTGTTACAGGTACTGATGATAGTAATGTATCATCTACAACTACTACATAATCTGGTTCATATATGTTACTATGTATCGTAATTGGTTTATCACTTATTCTGTTATATGCTGTTATTGGTGCTCCCATTCTTTCTGGTCCATATTCTGGAAAACCTTGTATATATTTTCCTGTATTAAATGCTGCATCTGCTAACAATAATGATGCAGTTTTTGCTCCTTGGCCTCCTCTACCATGCCATCTAATTTCAATCATTTTTTCCATGAAATAGCCTCCTTTTTTATTTTATGTTTAAAGTATATTCTTATTTTTTTCGAATGTCAAGTTATTTTTTATACTAAGAAGTCATTATTACTACCCTTTTATAGTTTATATTACTATATAATATTTTATAAAATATTTTTTATATTTTAATTGCAAATTTCGCTAATTTATATTAAAATATTCTTGAGGTGTTTTATATGAAGAAAATTTTTACATTAACATTATTTTTGTTAATAATTTTAATTGCTACAAATGTTTTTGCAGTTACAACTACAATGGAAATTGTAGAAGATAATATTTGTAAAATTACTTTAAATGATTATTCTTCTTTAGAGAAAAAAATTATAAGCTCTGATTTAACAAATCATCAAGTAACTTTACAATTAGAAATCACAAATGATTCTGAAGCAATAATTCCAACAGGAGAACTTATGTTAGTAATCGATAGTTCTGATAGTATGGATACTATTGTTGAAGGAACAACAACAAGAAAAGATTTAGTTTTAGATTCTGCTAATAAACTAGTAGAAAGCTTATTAAAAGTAAATTCTAATTTAAAAATAGGAGTTGTTACTTTTTCAACAGGAACAGAAACAGATTCTGAAAGTCATCTAATAACAGGTACAGAAGCAGATGCTCAAAAAGTATGTGATTTAACTACTGATTTATCAAAATTAACAACTTCTATTTCTACAATTGAAGGAACTGGACAATATACAAATTTGGACTCAGGTTTACAATTAGCCAAAAAAAGTTTTTCTAGTGAAGATAATAACAAATATATGATTGTTTTAACAGATGGACTTCCTAATTTAGCTGTAGGGCATAATGATTTAGTTTCTTATGATGGATTAACTAATGTAATTACTCAAACTAAAACAACATTAAAATCTTTATCAGATATAAATGTTATAACAATGCTAACAGGTATTGATAATGAAGAAGCTATTTTTAGACAAGAAGGAGATAATTCTTATACATATGGACAAGTAATTAATGAAGTATTTGGAACAGAAGAAAATCCTACAATTGAAAAATTCTATAATATAAGCGATGGAGAAATTGAACAAACTATTACAAATGATATTTATGAAGATTTAGTCCCAATTACACAATCATTAAAAAACATTACTGTTGTTGACTATTTCCCACAATATATAGTTGATAATTTTGAAATGACTTATGTTGAAGGTATAGATACATCAAATGTATCAGCAGAAATAGATAAAGAAACAAATAGTATTACTTGGAATTTAGCAGAATTATCTGCTGGTCAATCTGCAATAATACAATATAATTTAACTTTAAAAGAAGAATTCGATGAAACTATAATTGATAAAGTTTTAGATACAAACGAAAAAGTTGAAATAAATTATACAGATTTTGATAATACTAAAAAGACTGTAGATTCAGATGTTACTCCAAAAATAAAATTAACTACTCCAACTGAAGATAATACAATCGCAAAAGATGATTTACCTCAAACTGGTTCACCTTTAATTGTACTAGGATTTGTATGTTTAGTTAGTTTAGGTATATTTTTAGGATATAAATCACAAAAAATAAAATAAATTATTAAAGTCAAGATAAAGTAAAATTTATCTTGACTTTTTTATTTTTTATATTCTTCTATTCCCACTCAATGCATCTAAATTATCTAGCGCTTTACCAGTTCCAAGTGCCACACAAGAAACTGCATCATTTGCTATCATTACATTTATTCCTGTTTTTTCTTGTAATAGTCTATCTAGTCCTTCAACTAGACAACCTCCTCCTGTCATATATATACCTTTATCGCTTATGTCTGCTGCTAATTCTGGTGGTGTCTTTTCTAATACAAAATGTACAGCATCTACAATCATCATTGCTGGTTCTATAAGAGCTTCTAGCATTTCACTAGAATATACCGTTACTGTTTTTGGAAGTCCTGTTACTAAATCTCTTCCTCTTATTTCCATATCTACATCTTGTATTTTAGGATATACACAACCTATATTTATTTTTAAGTCTTCTGCTGTTCTTTCTCCAATTATCATGTTATGCTTTTTCTTTATATATTTTACTATATACTCGTCAAATTTATCTCCTGCCACTTTAATGGAAGTATTTTCAACAGATCCCCCTAATGATATAACTGCAATATCAGTTGTTCCTCCACCAATGTCAACTACCATATTTCCACATGGTTTTGCTATATCAATTCCTGCTCCTATTGCTGCAGCTATTGGTTCTTCTATTAAAACCACTTTTCTCGCTCCCGCTTGTGTAGCTGCATCTATTACAGCTTTCTTTTCTACCTCTGTTACTCTTGATGGTATGCATATCATTGTTCTTGGTGCAAATAATGTTTTTCCATTTATTTTATTTATAAAATATTTTAACATTTTTTCTGTTACTGTATAATCAGAAATTACCCCATCTCTTAATGGTCTTGTTGCCACAATATTTCCAGGAGTTCTACCAAGCATTCTTCTTGCTTCTTGTCCAACTGCCAAAACTTCTTTTGTATTATTATCAACCGCAACTACTGATGGTTCTCTTAATACTATTCCTTTCCCTTTTACATATGCAATTACTGTTGCTGTTCCTAAGTCTATTCCTATATCTTGTCCTAATCCGAAATTAAACATTTTCTATCATCCTTCCT
>CALXJW010000129.1 GCA_944388725.1 uncultured Clostridia bacterium
AAATATCAAATTAAGAAAAAAAGACGTATATTTTTTTTAAAATAAATAAAAAAACGTTACAAACGAAAAAATTCTTTTAGCATATATTGATTATTTATTCGATTTATATTATAATTTATTCGGTGATTTTATGTTTGATAATGATATATTTATGTTAATATTATCTATAATATATATTATTTGTGTATTTATAGAAATAAAAGTATTAAAAAGAAATAATATAGATATTTTTTATAAGGAAAATTTTTTACTTATTTTAATTAGTTCTACCGTTTTACCTTTAGCAATATTTGCTGTATTTTTCGGATATTATGCAATTAAGAATATGTCTTGTATCAACAAATTTAATATTGTATTGTGTGGATACTTTTTTACATTTATGTTAGCTTCTTTAGCATATATGATTCGTTACATAAAAACTAAAATTTATGCTTTTATATCACCCAAAAATAAATTAAGTTTTTTTGAATTTAAGAATATATATGATGAAAAATAAATAATATTAAAATCTTAACCACTCTTAAAACGCAATGTCAACAACTTAAGAAAAAGAAGAAACTTCAGATTAAAATTCCTTCTTTTTCTTAAGTTGTTGACATTGCATATAACAGAAAATTTTTAATACCACAAAAAACTTACGATTTTATTTGTTCGTAAATTACTTTTTTAATTCACTAAAATATCTATATATGTCTCCCCAATTATTTACTTCATGTACATAGTCAGTTTCATTTAATCTTTTTAACCTTGTGTCTCTAAAATATAAAGTTTTTATTTTTGCATTACTTAATTGTTGTATTATTTTATAATCATCATCAATCATAATATCTATATTTTCTTTCTGGCAAACCTCTAATTTATTATGAATATTCCAAAAGTACTTATCAAAAACTATATTATTTTCATTTAACAACCTTTTTGCATCATCTATCATTTCTTTAATCAATCCACCTCTTGCTGTAATTACAATCATTTCAAAGCCTAATTTTTTTAGCCTATTGTAAACCGGTAAAAATCCTGGCATTAAACCACTTTCACTGGCAGCTTTAAGAAGATATTTTTGATTAAATTTTTCTTGTTCTTCTTTAGACCATACATATCTTCCTTGATAGTTTGGTTCTTCAAAATCTGTAATTTTTCTATTATCTAAATCTTCTATAGAAAAAATTTCTTCATATGTTCTAAATGTTGTTTGACTATCTATAACAACTCCATCTAAATCTATTCCAATTCTCATAACAAATCTCTCCTTACCTTAATACTTCATCAACATTATCCAATAATTCTTGTATTTTATTAAAAGCACTAGCTAAATGGTACCCATCAACAAAAATGTGACTAACAGTTATATTTAGTGATAATTCATATCTATTATTATTTTTAGTATATTTTCCCCAACATATCCTAGGGATGCATTGAGATGATTTATCATCAGGAATTGGATGAGTAAATCTATTAAAATCTACCCAAGGTACACATGTAATATAATATTCATCATAACAGTTTTCTGGATTATATCTTTCTTTGGAAATTTCTTTTTGATTTTTAGCGTCATTTATATATTTAGATGATATTTTATAAAATTCTTTGAAATCTTTACAATTTTTATATCTAACATTCTCAAATGTGTTAGCTTTTGTCATGACTGTAAATGCAGGATTTATATCGTCATATATAATTGGATTACCATCTACTAATCTCATCCTCATTTCATCAATGCTATTTAATCCATTTATTACGATATATAATAAATCTATAAAAAATGATTCGTTCGTATTTTTGGTATGTTGTAATAGTTTTGTTACATCCATTCTAACGTCCATACTATATGTGCTATTAGAAAAAGTATTGAACCATTGAAAAGTTCTATTTCTTTCTGTTTTTTCAAATTCTATTTTTCTCATAATTATATTCACCTTACAAATAATTTATTTTTATCTAAATATATCATAAATATATAAATTGTCAATAATATCGTACATTTTTCTATCCTTCATTTTTTCATAAATTGCCAAATCTACAAACATATGTTATAATTATAATATATTCTCTGTTGAAGGGATATAAGAATAGAAAGAAGGGTGAAATATGAAAAACGAACCGACTCGGAAACTTGTAATTCCGAAACATCTGGATGAGTTAATGGGCAGGATAGAAAATGCTTATCTCTCACGCATTTCTTCTCCAATACCTGCATCGATTTGTGAGGAATTTACCAGTTGGTTGAATCGTCTAAAGGAGTTTCATTATAGTTTGAAAACTGGACAACATCCTCTCCTGGATTACCATCCTGGAGAAGCGGACAACCAAAAAATGGCATTAATGCGTTCATTATTTGCTTTTTTAACCCCATTGTCCTGTCCAGAAATCAACAAGATTTGTAACAAGGTAATTATTGACAGTGGAATTCAATACCGCCTTAAAAAGATGTGTCGTACCCCCGAAACATATGAAGAAGCCTCTGCTCTTACTTGTTTTATCGATACTGCTTATAACTCCTCTTGGGGCAACAGTGATGAGTTTTTCCCAGATAAAGTTTTCAGGCTCATAAAATCTAAGGAAGAATGGGAAAAACTACTCAGGACTAAGGGAATTGAACTTCTCACAAGTTCCCCCAATGTAAGACCCACGTTCACCACTATACAAGTGGCAATGGAACTAAAAAAACTTGAGGAAATTTACAAAGAAATGGGCCTTTACGAAGATTATATAGACTGTATAGAACGGCATTTTCCATCTCCAGGACAAGCAATAAAAATGTTTTCTTTTTGGCACGGAATTGCTCCTACAGCTATATTTTACATCTATTTTACCAACAACTAATTTATTGCACATATCCCAAGGAGGCACTGCTTACTGCAGTGCCTCCTTTCCATATAGTTTCATACTTTTTTCAAAATTCGACAAAAACATTTAAAAATCTAGATAAATTGACTTTTCGTTAGAAATTTGCTACAATATCGATGTACTGACTATACTGTCAGCTCAATCATATAATCTCCTTCGGGAATTAACATATAATTGTCTACATCAAACAATTGGTCAAGGGGAACGGAGGTTCAAAAAACAATGAAAAAGATGTTTTTACGTATTAGTAACTCTATAAAAAATCTAATTATCAGTTTTATCCGAAAACTACCATTCTATGTAAGACACAAAAAACTAGAAAGAGAATC
>CALXJW010000130.1 GCA_944388725.1 uncultured Clostridia bacterium
GTAGTAAGTTCAACATTTGTTAATGCTTTATTTTTGTATATTGCTAAATAATATCTTTGTTGTGCATTAAAATAATATTGATAACCTGCTATTTGAGCATAAATTATATCTGTTTCTCCATCTTTAATACTATTATAATTATTATAATGTATTAGCTCACTAAAAATATTGTTTATTGCCATCATATATGATGCAACAAAATCAGAAGATGAATAGTATTGTTCTTCATTATAATATTTTTGATTTTTTATAACTATATAAATACTTGAGATAATTACTATTGCTATTAATATTGGTAATATTATATATGATAAAGCTTTTAAAATTTTGCTTTGTTTCAAATCTATCAACCTCCTATATTTTCTATTTTATATCCTATTCCCCATATAACTTTTAGATATTTTGGCTCTTTGGGATTTATTTCAATTTTTTCTCTAATATGCCTTATATGTACAGCTATTACATTATCAGCGGCATAGCATTCATCCTCCCATACATTTGTATAAATTTCTTCTATTGAAAAAACTTTTCCTTTGTTTTGTGTTAAAAATTTTAGAATATTGTATTCTGTTGGTGTTAGTTTAACATCTTTCTCGTCTACTGTTACTTTTTTCAAATCATCATTTATAATTAATTCTCCATTTTTTATAATTGCTTTTCCTTTGTTTTCTTCTATTGCTCCAAATTGTGTATATCTTCTGATTAAGGCATTTACTCTTGCTATTAATTCTACTGGATTAAATGGTTTTGTAACATAATCATCTGCTCCTATGTTTAATCCATTGATTTTATCAACATCTTCTGATTTTGCTGATAACATTATTACTGGTATATTTTTACTTTTTCTTAGTTCTTGTAATGTTTCTAGTCCATCTTTATTTGGCATCATTATGTCTAATATCACTAAGTTTATATTATTGTTTTTTATTTGTTCTAATGCTTGTTCTCCATCATATGCTTTATATATTTTATAATTTTCTTTTCCTAAATATATTTCTATTGCTTTTACTATTTCTTTGTCATCATCTACTACTAAAATATTGTACATTTTTTATCTCCCCTTTTCTTATACTATTATACCAGATTTTTATTAAGAAAAAATAGATATTTTATTAAGAATTTATTAAATTTATTACCAAAAAGAACGCTCTCATGGTAAGAACGTCCCTTTTGTAAAATTATATATTATCTTTCCTAATAGTTTCTATTATATTTTGTTTATTAATTTTATTTAAAGAATATTTCATTATAATTCCTACAATTACCATAATAAACACTATAGAAATTATTATTGGTGTTGTTGGAAATATAAATTTTATTCCTTCTGTCGCTTCTGAACGAATTACTATTCTATATATTGCAAAAGATATTCCTGTTCCTAATAAAATTCCTATTATTAAAGATTTTAAACCATAAAAAATACTTTCTAATCTAATCATTTTATTAAATTCTTTTTTTGTCATTCCTATAGATTTTAACATAGAAAATTCTTTGCTTCTTAAGTTCATATTTGTTGTTATTGTATTAAATATATTTGTTACCCCTATTAATGTAATTACTGTTATAAATCCATATAAGAATATTGATATTAATAGAACTAATCTATTATTTTCTTCTGCATTTTCTTTATAATTTATGATTTCTAAGTCATAATATTTTTCCTCTAATTCATCGTAATTTTTTTGTAATTCTTCATAAACTTGGTCTGGGTTTTCAGCATTTATATACATACCACCTGTATAATATCCACCCATTTCGTCTAACATTTTATCACTTATAATAAAATCTCCAAAGTTAGAATATTGAGGTAAATATTCAGATTTTTCTTCTGTTATTTTAGCTATTTCTAATTCTTTTGTTATTCCATTTGAAGTTGTTATTTTTATTTTATCTCCTTCTTTAAAATTAAACATATCTTTTCCTTGATTTCTTTTTAAATATGAATTATTACAATATATAATTTTATTTCCGTAATCTTCATATTTTCCACCTATCTGCTCAATAAATTCTTTATACGCATATTCTCCCATAGATTTAATATCTATTTTATATTTTTCATCTTCTGTTCCTGCATATTGTTCATAATCTTCTGTTATATATTTGTCTATATCTGAATCCACATTAACATATCTTATAATTCCATATTCTTTTATATTATATTTTCCTAATATTTGAATATATTGTTCATAAGTTTTTTTATTATTTTCAAATATTTCATCTATATTTTTATCGTAATATATCCCAATAAATGCATTATAATTCATCTCTTTATAATACAAATTTGACATTCCAAATGTATATTGCATAAATGTTGTTAATGATATAAAAATTGTTATACTTACTACTAATGAAATTACTGTTGTTCTATATTTTTTCTTATTTCTTTTTAGGTTTTTATATGCTATTTCTCCACCAATACCAAATACTTTTTTTATTATCTTTGGAGTTTTCAATTTTTTAGATTTTATCTTTATATCCTCATTACTTCTTATTGCTTCTATTGGAGATATTTTTGCTGCTCTTCTTGCTGATGTTATACTAGATAAAAAGATTGTTATTCCTCCTAATAAAATACTTATTATTATTGCTTCTATTGGCATAGAAAATATTAATTTAAGACCATTTAATAATTGCTCACCTAAAAGTAATGTTGTTATTTTTAATAAAATATATGTTGCTAACATCCCACATAATATTCCTATTGGTATTCCTATTAATCCTAATATAAATCCTTCAAATAATACATTTTTCTTTATTTGTTTTTTTGTTGCTCCAATACTTGCTAACATTCCATATTGTTTCATCTTTTCTGTAATTGATATTGCAAAACTATTTCTTATTACAAATACACTTGAAACTATTATTATAACTATTACTATACCTACCATACCATATAATACTTCCAGCGTGTCTTCTTCTCTTGCTACTCCAGACCATCTTAAAAGTTCTGAATTATTGTGATATGATATATCTTTTCCTTTTACTATTTCTTCTGCGTTTTTATATGTATTTCTTATATTATCATATTTAACAGAAATATTTATATTATCTCCAATCTCATCTAATACTGTTATTATGGTATATCCTGGTGCATAATAATCTTCTATTTCCATATTTGGTCTTTCAATAATACCTACTATTGTAAATTCTTTTGTATACATTTTTTCTAGAT
>CALXJW010000131.1 GCA_944388725.1 uncultured Clostridia bacterium
CTGACAGAATAAAAGAAAAAGAACCAGATGTGCAAGCATTTATAACAGAATTAACAGAACAAGGAATTAAGCAAGCTGAAGAAATTCAAAAAAGAATTGATAATGGAGAGGACTTAGGCAATTTAGCTGGTATTCCAATTGGAATAAAAGATATAATATGTACAAAAGGAGTAAAAACAACTTGTGCTTCAAAAATGTTAGAAAATTTTGTTGCACCATATGATGCAACAGTAATGGAAAAAATAAATAAAGAAGAAATGATAGATTTAGGAAAATTAAATATGGATGAATTTGCAATGGGTGGTTCAACAGAACATTCATATTTTAAAAAGACAAAAAATCCATGGGATTTATCAAGAGTGCCAGGAGGTTCATCAGGAGGATCTGCTGCAGCAGTAGCTGCTAATATGGTACCTTGGGCATTAGGAACAGATACAGGTGGAAGTATACGTCAACCAGCAAGTTTTTGTGGTGTAGTAGGTTTAAAACCAACCTATGGTTTAGTATCAAGATATGGAGTAGTAGCATTTGCATCATCATTAGATCAAGTAGGTGTATTTACAAAAGATGTACAAGATTGTGCAATGTTATTAAATGTAATATCAGGTCATGATGAAAAAGATACAACATCAGTAGATGTAGGAGAAAAGGATTATACAAAATCATTACAAAAAGATATTAAAGGACTAAAAATAGGTGTACCAAAAGAATTTTATGGTGAAGGGATAAATCCAGAAGTAAAGGCATCACTAGAATCTGCTCTTGCTAAATATAAAGAAATGGGAGCAGAAGTTGAAGAGATTTCATTAGATATTGCAAAATATTCATTAGCAACATATTATATAATTGCATGTGCAGAAGCAAGTTCAAATTTAGGTAGATATGATGGAATAAGATATACTTATAGAGCCAAAGATTGTAAAAATCTAAAAGAAATTTACAAAAAATCTAGAAGTGAAGGATTTGGAGCAGAAGTAAAAAGAAGAATAATACTTGGAACATATGTGTTATCATCAGGATATTATGATGCATATTACAAAAAAGCTCAACAGGTTCGTACATTAGTAATGAATGAATTTAATAAAGCATTTGAAAAATATGATGTTATTATAACACCAACATCTCCAACAGTAGCATTTAAATTAGGAGCTAAATTAGATAATCCATTAGAAATGTATTTATCAGATATTTGTACAGTATCTGTAAATATTGCAGGTCTTCCAGGAATGTCAATTCCATGCGGAGTTGATAGTGAAGGTATGCCAATAGGTATGCAAATAATAGGAAAGAAATTTGATGAAGAAACTATTATAAAAACAGCGTATGCATTTGAACAAGAAACAAAGTTTAGAGATAAATATAAACCTACATTTAGAGGAGGTGCAAAATAATGTCAAGAGAAGATTATGAAGTAGTAATGGGACTAGAAGTACATGCAGAGCTTTCAACAAAAACAAAAATATTTTGTAGTTGTCCAACATCATTTGGAGCTGCACCCAATACACATGTGTGTCCAATATGTATGGCAATGCCAGGAACATTGCCAGTATTAAATGAAAAAGTTGTAGAATATGCAGTAAAAGCAGGATTAGCAACAAATTGTGAAATATCAAAAGATAGTAAAAATGATAGAAAAAACTATTTCTATCCAGATTTACCAAAAGCATATCAAATATCACAATACGATAAACCATTATGTTATAAAGGATATATAGAAATAGAAACAAGTGAAGGAAAAAAGAAAATAGGAATAACAAGAATTCATATAGAAGAAGATGCAGGAAAATTAAATCATGATGATTTAAGTGGAGGAAGTTTAGTTGACTTAAATAGAGCAGGAGTACCTTTAATAGAAATAGTATCTGAACCAGATTTACGTACAACAGAAGAAGTTGATAGCTATTTAAAAAAATTAAAATCAATACTTGAATATATAGAAGTATCTGATTGTAAAATGCAAGAAGGTTCATTTAGAGCAGATGTTAATGTTTCTATTAGAAAAAAAGGAGAAACAAAACTAGGAACTCGTACAGAAATGAAAAATATGAATTCATTTAGAAGTATTACAAGAGCAATAGAATATGAAATTGGCAGACAAATAGATGTTGTTGAAAATAGTGGAGTAATAGAACAAGAAACATTAAGATGGGATGAAGTATCTGGAAAAACATTTTCTATGAGAGATAAAGAAGATGCACAAGATTATAGATATTTTCCAGAACCAGATTTAGTTGCAATTAAATTATCTGATGAATATATAGAAAATATTAGAAAAGACTTACCAGAAATGCCTGAAAGCAGAAAACAAAGATATTTAGAAGTGTACAAATTATCAGAAAAAGATGCAGGCATATTAACATCTTCAAAATATTTATCAGATTTATTTGAAAAAGCTTCTGAAATTTGTGGAAATTATAAAGCTGTTAATAACTGGATAATTTCTGATATTTCTAGAATATTAAATGAAACAGAAATGGATCCAATAGAAATACCTTTTGATGCTAGTCAATTAGCAAAACTAGTAAGTTTAATAGATAAAGGAACAATAAGTTCAAGTATAGGTAAAAAAGTATTAGTTGAATTATTTGAAAATCCTAGAGATCCAGAAGATATTATAAAAGAAAAAGGTTGGATACAAATTTCTGATGAAGGAGCTATAAAAGAAATAGTTTTAAAAATAATTGAAGCAAATCCACAATCTGTTGCAGATTATAGAGGTGGAAAAGATAGAGCATTAGGTTTCTTAGTTGGACAAGCTATGAAAGAAACAAAAGGAAAAGCAAATCCACAAATGCTTAATAAAATGTTTGCGGAAGAATTGAAGTAGAAATTAATTTATAAAAAGAAAGTTTAACGAAATAAAACTAAAATTTTATTTCAAAAAAGCTTTCTTTTTTATTGCACAAATTTTTAATTAATTTAAACTAAATCTATTGAATTATAAAATAAATTATGTTAATATAATGATAATTTATATTTCAAACAAATTTTAAATCAAAAACATGGCAAATCGCCAGCAAATTCAAAAT
>CALXJW010000132.1 GCA_944388725.1 uncultured Clostridia bacterium
AGTCAAGAAAAATATGAAAAATAATTCATATTTTTCTTGACTTTTATTAAATACAATGCTAAAATTTAATCTCAAACTATAATAAAGGAGGTTTCTCGTATGGAAAACCGGATAAATGAGCTAATTAACCATGTAGCAAAGCAAAGTTCTCAATGCACACATTCTAGTCATAGGAACCCTCTTTTTATTTTAGATGACAATTAATATTTTATAATCAATCCTACTACAATTTCTCTATTTATAGTTTTAAGTGTACCATCTTAACCATATGAAAAAAATCAGATATGTTCATTGATATTCTTGTCATAAATTTAAAATCTTTTTTATTTTTAATAAAACTATAATAGTCTTTTTCATCTAAAACTATTGTGTTTTCTCCTATTTCCTCTACTAATTTATTTGCATTTTCAACATAGAAATACATATAAGCATCATCTTTTCCTAATTTTTTCATATATCTTTTTGTAGCTTTCATTCCTAATTTAGATACAGTATCAAATACAACTTCAACTTCATTCAGTTCTTTTACTTTTCTTAAAAATTCAATAATTGATTTTTTCTCAAAATAATGAAAAACACCTGATGCAATTATTAAATAAGGCGGTTTTGCATTTTTTAAGACAATATTTATCCAATCATAATCAAACATTGAATAATCTAAAACAATATCTCTTTTATTTTCTCCAAATATTTTTCTTCTAATATCTGCTACTTCTTTTAAATCAATTTCATACCATATTGCCTTTTTATTATCATTTCTGTAAAAAGTTGTTTCCATTCCTGCACCAACACATATAATTGTTCCTTCTGGATTTTTACTAAAAAAACTTTGAATATATCTATCCATATTCGTTGATCTTATTGCACTTGCCATTAATGTATATTCTGTTTCATCTTTCATATCCATATAAAATTCCGGAAGTTTTTCTGCTATTTCTATTGCTTTATTATCATTTAATATATATGGAAATTTTTTACTAACAAAAACTCTTCCTCTCATTGGAATAAATAATGTTTCTTCAATATTGTTTAAATTTAATTTATCCATAAATCACCTCTACTATTAATTACTATCTTTTGCTATGATTATATACTAAAAGACCGATAACTTCAACTATACATTATTTGCCTTTATACTTGAAATTTGTATTATTTTTTTCGTTAAAACTATTACAATAATCAGCAAATGTTTTATATTTTTCTTAAATTTATTATTTAAAACTTATTTATAAAATAATTGTAAATATATAAGATATATTACTTTCTAAAAATAGCTTATTCCCCTACTCCCTTTTATTGAAGCTGTAATTTGTTGTAACCAAAATTAAACTTTCTACCCAATTGCATATAATCTATTCCATTTTCATTCAAATGTGGTTTATTATCAATAATAACGAATTTCACTTTTATTTTATTGTGATATTCTTTTATATCATTAACACCAATTTTAGCCATTACTCTACCAGTATTTAACGAAAAATAATCAGTAGTAGATTCTATTTCATAATGCTGGTGTAGTCCATCTTTTACACCATCAATTTTACACCAAATTACCACTGCTAATATTACCATCAAGAAATTCCAACATATACAAAGTCGTTATCGGTCTCTTTTTCACTTAAAATCATCCCCTATAAATTACTATAATTTATTAAAATAATTCTTAGCATAAAAAGAATTATCTTCTAACATTTGCTTAAATGATGGAAATATACACTCAGCAAATTTACAACACAATTTTAATATTTCTTCTTCATTAGTTTTATTATAAATATATTTTTTGGTTAAACCATCATTAAATTTAAATATAAATACAATTTTATCTCCTAGATACTCATTCCAATATCCAACTTCTAAATTTTTTATTATGAATTCTTCATAAAATTTAGCTTTGTCTTTTTCAAACTTTATTCCATAGTTTCCATCTATTTCTTCTACAATAAAGCCATTATTTTTCAATTCAGTTATATCTTTGACTCCCATTAAATAACTATAATTCATAACATCCTCCAATCTAAACAAAAAAATTACTATTTTAATCATTATTCAAAAAATTTATTACTAAATCTATAATTACATCTTTTTCCTTAGGATTTGACTCAGCAATAAGTAATGTTAACGCAGCTAATGTATTATTATCAATTGTTTGCTTTCCATTTTTATATAAAATTTCATAAAAGTTTAGAAAATATATAAACAAAGTTGCTGCAATTCTTTTATTACCATCTGCAAAAACATGATTTTTAACTATCAAATACAAAAAGTTAGCAGCCTTTTCTTCAATGCTTTTATAAATATCTTGTCCAGCAAAACTTTGATATATATTTCCTATTATTGATTCTAATCCTTTATCTCGTTCTACTGCAAATAATGAACTTTCCTCTCTGAATCTCAATTTATTTACAATTTCTATACAATCGTTATAATTGATTTTCCTGTCATCAATATTTCCTTCAATTTTCTTTAATGTTCTATGGTCATAATCATCTAATAAGTCTAAAGCTTTTGAATATTCGCCAATTACTTTTAATATTTCTTTTGCATCAGAACCTTCTAGTCTTTCATCAATTCTATTAGCAATATCAATTAATTTTACTGTTTTTTCTAAATATTCTAATCTTTTTTGATTAACAGCATATCCTTTTAACATATAATCCTTTAATATTTTATTGGCCCATTGTCTAAAAATTACACCATTTTTAGACTTTACTCTATATCCAACAGATATAATTACATCTAAGTTATACATTTTTGATTTTCTACCTCCAGAACTTTTATCGGAAATTCCGATAGAAGTTTTTTCGTCTAATTCTCCTTCTTTAAAAATATTGTTAATATGCTCACTTAAAGTGGATTGTTTAACATCAAATAATATTCCCATTTGTGCTTGAGTTAGCCATACAGTA
Organism: uncultured Clostridia bacterium; assembly: GCA_944388725.1. Taxonomy (GTDB): domain Bacteria; phylum Bacillota; class Clostridia; order TANB77; family CAG-508; genus CAG-269. The sequence goes on from CALXJW010000132.1 coordinate 2,907, forward strand.
TCTTCTTTCAAATTCACTTCTAATTTTACTCCTTGGTTTTCAAATAAAATAATTTCATTCTTTTTTTCTTCCATAAGAACACCATCCCTATTTAAAAATTAGTTATTATTATTTTTTCTTTTA
>CALXJW010000133.1 GCA_944388725.1 uncultured Clostridia bacterium
CTTTATATTAAAATAGCTGCAACTTGTGCAGCTTTATTTTTACGCATATACTTGACGTTTTTTAAATGGTAATAAGTTTGATATTTCTTTTTCTTTTGCTTTTTTGTCTTTTCTTGCATTTTCTTGTTCCATTTGTTTTCTTTGTCTTTCTGCCATTGTTTCACATATTGCTTTTTGATATGTAAAATGTGTGTCTTGAGCAATTTTAGCCCAGTTATAATTATTTCTTACTTTTGCTTTTGCTTTTTTTACGATATTTGCACATAACTCTGGATTATATAATAATTCTAGTACTGAATCTGCAATTGAATTTGGATTTCCACAATAACTTTTCATTCCATTTTCTCTGTGTTCTACTATTTCTCCTAATCCCCCTGCATCTGATACTACTATAGGTCTTTCTGCTAACATTCCTTCTAATGCTACTATTCCAAATGGTTCATATGTGCTAGGAAATACTGATATATCTGCTGCTTTATACATTTTTTCTACATCTTTTCCACCTAAATATCCAGCAAAATATACTTTATTTGAAATTCCTAATGCATTAGCTTCTGCTTTTAGTTCGTCTAACATTGCGCCTTTTCCTGCTATTACTAATTTTGCATCATGATATCCAGCTAATATTTTTGGCATTGCTGCTAGTAAATGTTGTACTCCTTTTTCATATACTAGTCTGCCAATAAATAATATTATTTTTTCATTATCCATTGCATATCTTCTTCTAAATGAATAATCTCTATCCATTCCTGTGAATTTGCTTAGATTTACTCCATTTGCTACTACATTTATTTTTTCGAATGGTAAACCAAATAGTCTTTGTATTTCACCTTTCATATAATTACTATTTACTATTACTTCTGTTGCTTCATATGTAAGCATCCATTCTGTATCGTTTATATATCTTTGAGTTTCATCATGTATTCCACTGTTTCTTCCAGATTCTGTTGCATGTATTGTTGCTACTATTGGGATATTGTATGAATTTTTGATTGTTTTTGCAGCATATGCTACTAACCAATCATGTGCATGTATTACATCAAAAGCTCCTTCTTCATTTATGATTTGATTTACTTTTGATACCATGTTAAAGTTCATTTGCATTATCCAATCTATAAAATTGTTTGGATTTATCATAAAATTGTCTACTCTGTATACTTTTACTCCTTTGTCATCTTCAAAATATGGTGTTTCACCATCTCTGTATGTTACTACAGTTACTTCATGGCCATCTTTTATTAATCTGTGTGATAGGTCATATACTACTCTTGATATTCCACCTACTACTCTTGGTGGGTATTCCCATGTTAGCATCAATATTTTCATTGATTTACCCCTTTCTTATGTTTACATTTTCTTTCGTTCTATTTTTGATACGCTCTCTATATTTTATACAAATTTTTTATAAAAGTAAACATTTTTTGACAAAAAAATAAAAAAGATTTTAAAAATCTTTTTTATAATTCTAAGCCATCACCACTTGGCTGTTGTCCTTCTGAAGTTCTTGAGTCGTTTTGTTGTTCTCGGGGGTTATTTGCTTTTAATTTTGGTATTTTTAATCCAGCTATTCCTCCACTGTTTTTATCAGTTTCTTGTCCTTCTGAATACCATTTCCAACCAATTGCTCCATTTTGTGTTGCTTTTAATTTTTTTAATTCATTTGGTTTTATTCCTCCTGCAAGTGCCAGTTCATCAAATGTTCTCTCTGATTCACTTGGTTTTAAAAAAATATTTATTAAATCTCTTATTCTTCCCATATTACTTCCTAAATTTTATTTAGGATTCACCTCTCTTTTATAAAATACATATTTATTATATCATATTTTTATGTATATTTCAATACTTTTACCAGTTTTTGTAATAATTATTTATTCTCAAAAAATTCTTTAATTATAATAGCACATCTTTTTGATGCTTTTTCTAAAAATTTATCAAATGTAATTTCATTATTTCCATTTGGTTTATCCGATATGCTTCTTATAACTATAAATGGGATATTGTCTAATTTACATACTTGTGCTATTGCTGCACCTTCCATTTCTATTGCATCTGCATTAAATTTAGTTCTTATTTTATTTTTCATTTGTAGTTCTGTACAAAAAATATCTCCAGATGCTATTGTTCCTATTTTTATTTTGAATTCTTGTGTGTTCAAATTGTTAATTGTTTGTTCCATTTTTTTTATTAATTGAACATCACTTTCCACATATTGTCCCACATTGCTGATATATCCTTTGGGATGTCCAAATGCTGTTATATCAAAATCATGTTGTACTATTTTTTTACCGATTACAATATCTCCTATATCTAATTCATCATTTGCACTTCCAGCTGAACCTACATTTATTATTGCTTCTATATTAAATTTATCTATTAATATCTGTGTTACTCTTGCTGCATTTACTTTACCAATCCCAGCTTCTACTAATACAATGTTTTTATCATTTATTCTTCCTTTTATAAATATTAATTCATATATTTTTTCTTCTACTATATCTGTCATTATATTTTTTATTTCTTGCATTTCTTCTTCCATTGCTGCTATTATTCCATATTCTCTCATCATTATTCTCCTCAATTACAATTTTTTAATTTAAATTTAATATTTCTTCTTTTGTTAACTCTGTTATTTCTATTATTTGTTCTATTGGTATTTTTAGTTTTAATAGTTTTTTAGCTGTTTCAATTTTATTTTGTTTTTTCCCTTGTCTTATCCCTTGTTCCATTCCTTCTTTCTTTCCTTCTTCTTTTCCTTCATTTTTTGCATTTTCTAATGCTGACTGTTCTTCTAATTCAGACATTAATCTTATTTCTGCTAATCTTTTTACTAATTCATCTCCTGTTAATGTCTCATATTCTTCTACTGCTTCTTCAATTTCTTTATTTTCTTTTTTGGCCATTTCTAACCATTCCCCCTTTTCCATATCTATGAATGCTAACCATTGATTTATTGGTTCTTTCATATCTGGATT
>CALXJW010000134.1 GCA_944388725.1 uncultured Clostridia bacterium
TATGACCAAAATCTGAGTTTCTAAAACCTATTGTTACATTTCTTATACCCGTATCTACTATATAATATTTTTCTAACGTTTTTAATAATTCCTTTCCCTTAATATCATATCTTGGAGCTTTATATATAATATATGCATTTTCAAGCATTTGTAAATAATTGAGAACTGTGTTGTGTGTTATTTTTGTACCTTGACTTGTTAAATAATCTGCAATTTTTTTAGAAGATATTTGACTTCCAATATTGCTCATTAAAAATTTTAAGATTTTTTCTAATAAACTTCCATCTACAAGTTTGTTTCGTTCAACAACATCTTTCATAAACACTGTATTATATATTCCTTTTATAACATTTTCATACAAGTCTGCCTCATTTTTTATTGTTATAATTCCTGGCATTCCTCCAAATTTTACATATTCAATAAATTTATCTTCAATACTTATATTATCCTCAAGAACTGTAAAATCTAAAAATTCCTTGAATGACAATGGCAATACTTTTATTTCAATATATCTGCCCGTAAGATATGTTGATAATTCTGATGATAGCAAATAAGCATTTGAACCTGTTATATAAATATCACTATCAATATCTATTAATAACGCATTTACAACTTTTTCCCATCCTGTTATTCTTTGAATTTCATCAAGTAATATATAATTTTTTTGATTTTGTTTCGTTCTTTCTTTTATCCAATCATACATCTCTTTGTAATTTTTTATATCGTCAAATTGAAATGATTCAAAATTCATATATATAATATTTGCTTTTTTATTTTCTTTTAATATTTCATCTTTGAAAATTTTTAATAAGCTAGATTTTCCACATCTTCTAATACCTGTAATAACTTTTATAAATTCTGTATCTTTATATGCTAGTAATTTATTTATATATATCTCTCTATTTATCATTTTTACCACCTCTTGATATATTATATAATACCAAAATCGTTTTGTCAATTTTTTGTTAATATAATAACAAAAAAAATTATATTTTTGTGTTTTGTTGTCACATTAACATTTTTCTGCTTTATTTGGATTTTTTTCATTAATTCAATATATTATTATTATTATTCTATTTTCTTGTCATGTTATTTTGTTTTGTCGAAATAACTTTCTTTTTATTGTAATTCGTTTTGTTTTATCAAAATAACTTTAAGTTAATTAGTGTTATCATTTCCATTATACGCATTATTTAGCATTTTAAAATTAAAAATTATATCTACCTGTTTATCTTGATGCATTTCTATTCTATTTATAATTGTTTTCATCACTTCTGGTGTTGGCTCTTTTAATTCTAAGAAATCTTTAATTATATTCTTAATATTTTCTCCAGCATTCTGTTTAGAATTTTCTTGCATTTCTTTTACTTCTATGTACTCATTTTCTTTTTGTTTTGCTTCATCTATTAGCTTTTTAAATAGTCTATTATACATTTCTTCAGTTATTTTTCCATTTAATTTGTCAACATACATTTGGTCAATATTATCATTTATAAGTTTTACTTCTGTTTCTAGCTTTTTTAACATTTTTTCGTAATCATATTTGCTTCTATTTTTTTTAATATTTAATTCTATTTTTTCACTGTCTATATCAGAGAATAACTTTTTTATATAATTTAGCACTGTTTCTTCTAAATTATCATAGCTAAATCCATGTGATGTACAAAGTCCTAATTTTGAGTTTCTACGATAATTGTTACAAACCATATAATAATGTCCATTCTTTTTTCTTCTTACACCTATTTTATGATGACATTCATAACATACTAACAAACCATCTAGCAAAAAGTTATGTTTCTTTTCATTTCTATTATAATTTTGAGTAATTACCATCTTTTGTACTGTATCAAAAGTTTTTTTATCTATAATTGGCTCATGTGTATTTTCTACAATGTTCCATTCTTCTTTTGGATTTGGTCTTAATTTTCTATTTTTATAATTTATCCTACTTCTTTTATTTTGTACTGTAGTGCCGGCAATATATTTCATTTTTTAAAATATTTTTTATAGTTTTATTCTCCCAAAATGTTACTTTATTATATCTAATCTGACTTGCCGTAGGGATTTGATTGTTATTTAGGTAATCTCTTATTGTGCTTATTTGATTTCCGTAAAATTGCCATATTAAAAATTTTCTTTACAATTTTCGCTTCAGGTTCACAAATAATTAATTTGTTTTTATCATTTGGAGCTTTCATATATCCTAGTGCAGTTTTTCCACCTACCCATTTTCCTTCTTTTTGCATGGTATGTAAGGCTGTCCTTATTTTTTTGGATAAATCTTTAGAATACATATCATTTAATATAGATTTAAAAGGCACAATATCATTATTACCATTGTTGTTTGAAAAAGTATCTATACCATCAGTTATAGATACATATCTAACATTTTTTTCTGGAAACCACTTTTCTATATACTCTCCTGTTTCTATGTAATCACGACCTAGACGAGATAAGTCTTTTGTTATGACCATGTTTATTTTTTTTAAGTTTATATCTTTTATCATTCTTTGAAAACCTGGTCTATTAAAGTTTGTTCCCGTAAATCCTTGGTCAATGTATGTATCTATAAGTTTATAGTTCCATCCTAAATTTTCTACATATTTTGTTAATAATGTTCTTTGGTTTTTTATACTTTCGCTTTCATCATAGCCTTTATCTACATCTTCTTTTGATAACCTTATATAAATGGCTACTTTATATATTGTTTTTTCTGTATGCTCAAGCACTCTGCCTCCTTCCCATGCTTGAGATAATAATTTGAATTCCTATAAATTATATCTAATTTGGATGTGAATTCAAATGCTCAAGTAATGAAAATTTTTAATTTATGTAACTATTCAGACCTAGATAGCTTTAAGGGTGATATGTATTATTTTTTTATTAATTGACGAATGTGAC
>CALXJW010000135.1 GCA_944388725.1 uncultured Clostridia bacterium
AAAATGTTAAAAATAATTGTTATTGGAAGTCCAGGTGCAGGTAAAAGTACTTTTTCACAAAAACTACAAAATATAACAAATTTACCACTATATCATTTAGACATGTTATATCATAAAGCAGATGGAACGCATATACCCAAAGAAGAATTTCAAAAAAAATTAACAAAAATATTAGAAAAAGAAAAGTGGATAATAGATGGAAATTATCAACGAACATTAGAAATGAGAATAAAAGAATGTGATACAGTATTTTTATTAGATTTTCCAACTGAAATCTGTCTTGAAGGAGCAGAATCTCGCATTGGCAAAAAAAGAAAAGATATGCCATGGGTAGAAACAAAACTAGACGAAGATTTTAAACAAAGTATTATAGATTTTAAAGATAAAAAACTACCACAAATTTATGAATTATTAAATAAATATAAAAATAATGTAAGAATAATTATTTTTAAATCAAGAGAAGAAGCTGACAATTACATAAAGCTAAATAAAAATGCAGAAAAATTTTGAAAAATATTAGACAAAGATAAAATTCTAATTTCCAAAAATGAGGAGGGAAAAATGGAAAAAAATCGCACATTAATGCAATATTTTGAATGGTATACAAAACCAGAAGATAGATTATGGATAAAAGCGAATAAAAATGCAAACTATTTACAAGCAATAGGAATAACCGATATATGGCTTCCTCCAGCATATAAAGCAGCAGGCGGAAAATATAATGCAGGATATGCAGTATATGATTTGTACGATTTAGGAGAATTTAACCAAAAAGGAAGCATAGAAACAAAATATGGAACAAAAGATGAATATATAGAAGCAATTAAAGAATTACACAATAAAAATATAAAGGTATATGCAGATATTGTATTGAATCATAAAATAGGAGCAGACGAACCAGAAACAGTATATGCAAGTGAAGAAGAAAAGCAAAATAGAAATATAGATACAACACTTCCAAAGAAAATAGAAGCATGGACAAAATATAATTTTGAAGCAAGAAATAATAAATATTCAAGTTTTAAATGGAATTATACACATTTTAATGGTACGGATTGGGATGAAAGCGGAAGAAAAAATGGTATATTTAGATTTAGCGGAAAACACTGGGATAAAAATGTAGATAACGAAAATGGAAATTATGATTATTTGATGGGAGCAGATATAGACTTTAATAATTCAGAAGTAGTAGAAGAATTAAAAACATGGGGAAAATGGTATCTAGAAACAACAAATGTAGATGGCTTTAGATTAGATGCAGTAAAACATATAAAATCAGATTTTATGGCTGACTGGATAAAAACAATGAGAGAAATAAAACAATTACAATGTGTAGGAGAATATTGGAGTCGAGATATAAATAATTTAAAAAAATACATAGAAAAAACTAATTCTACAATCCCTTTATTTGATGTACCATTACATTATAATTTGTATGATGCATCAAATTCAAAAGGAAATTATGATATGTCAAAGATTTTAGAAAACACATTAGTAAAAGAAAATCCAAACTTAGCAGTGACGTTTGTAGATAATCATGATACAGAACCAGGACAAGCTTTATTCTCATATGTACAAGAATGGTTTAAACCATTAGCATATTCAATAATTTTACTAAGAAAATATGGTATGCCATGTGTATTTTATGGTGATTATTATGGAATACCATCTCAAAATGTAAATGCAATGAGTGATAAATTAGATAAAATAATAAAAGCAAGACAATATTTTGCATATGGAGAAGAGATAGATTATTTTAACGATTTTAATATTATTGCATGGGTTAGAACGGGAGATGAAGAACATATTGACTCTGGGTTAGTGGCAATAATGAGTGATGGACCAGGAGGAGGAAAAACAATAAATGTAGGGAAAAACTTAGCTAATACAGTCTTTTATGATTATACTGGTAATGTAAAAGAAACAGTATATGTAGATAATGAAGGAAACGGAATATTTTATTGTAATGGTGGTAGTGTATCAATATGGGTAAAAAAAGGAAACATATATAATTAAAGAAGTATTAAGGAGTGTCCCTTTTGTGCATTTTGCACTTTAAGGACTGTCCCCATTGTGCAAGGAGGAAAATATGGAAGAAGAAATAAAAGAAATAATTGAAAAAAGTGAAATATTAAAAAGATATTATAATTATGATAAAGCAGATTTACAGATAATTAGAAATTATATAAATTTTCACTTAATGGATTTATATACTCAGACAGAGGAAGAGCAAAAAAATGATATTGTTAAATATAGATTAATAAAATCTTGCTTAGAACAAAATTATGATTATCTAACATATATGCTAAATATGAAAAATGATATAGAAACATCAAAATCTTCTGTAAGGGGACAACATAATTTATACAAAGAATATTCTATTTGTCAAAATTGTAAATGTAAAAATTGTATAAAATCGGGAGCAATAAATTTTATATATGAAATTAGAAAAATCAATAAAGAGGAAAATAAAAAAATTAAAGAAATTGATGTAATAGATTATTTGTTGGAAAGAAAGCCACCTGAGTTTAAGATGGTTCCAAATGAAAATTATTTTGATAATATAGATCCAATATATTTAATGTATGTACAATTAATACTAGAAGCGGATTTTATGAATTTGGTTAAATATGATGTAGAAAAAAAAGAAGCAGAATTTACCTATTTAGATGCTACAACAAAGACAGAATTATATTATTCAAATGTATTACATGAATTTTATAAAAATGGAAAAACAGATAAAAAAATAACAATAAATATAGATAAAAAAGAAGAAATATTAAATAGAGGTAATAAGCAATTTTATGAATATATTTATATATTAGCAGCATATTATAAATATTT
>CALXJW010000136.1 GCA_944388725.1 uncultured Clostridia bacterium
TTATTTCAATTTATTTTTTATTCCATCTTCCATATTTATTTTAGTAGGTATAATGTATTTAGCATCAATTTTGTGTGAAATTAAATTAGTTATTACTTTCATTGCTCTTGAACCATCAAACCATAATGGATTATCACTATTTTGTCTGATTTCATTTAATGAAGTAATAAGAGCATCTCTGTCATATTTATCGCTTGTTTCAATAGTTATCATATATTTCTGATTTTCACTATTGTATAAAGTGTTTTTCATTAAATCATATCTAGCATTATTATACCAATAAAGATGATTTCCTCCTGCTAATATTAAAACATCTGCATTTTCTTTTATATAACCAATTAAATTATCAATATAATTATATACTTCATCAAAAGTACAAGTAGGGATATCTTCCTTTAAACTTTTAAATTTATTTGTAATATCAACAACACCAAAATCATAATATTTTTCTTTGATAATTTTTTTATTATTAACAAATATGAGTTCTATTGATCCTCCTCCACCAATAAAAATACATATGTTTCCATTATAGTCTATATCATCATAACATCCTAAAGCTGTATATTTGGCTTCATCTTTTTGTGTTACCACCTCTATTTGTAGTGCAAATTCTTTATATAATTTTAAATTAATTTCTTCTAATTCATTATTTGTAATATTTCTAAATATACTACAGCCATAGATATGTATATTTTCTGTATATTCTAATGCTTTTCTAATTACTGTAAATAATTTATCAATATCTTTTTGATTTATCTTTTTTTCATTCAAATAATTTTTCTTAAATTCTATTGTAGTATTATTTTCATATATTAATTTATCATTATCATAAATATGTGTTTTTGTATTATTACTTCCTATTTCTATTATGGCAAATTGTTTATTCATTATTACCTCCCAATTAACTAAGGAGTGTCCCTTTTGTGCATTTTGCACTTTAAGGACTGTCCCTTTTGTTCGCTAAAATCCTATCTTTCTCTTATTATAATTGTTTGATATTAATTTATCATGTTCAATATCTTCTTTAATTATTGTATAAATTTTTTTATCATTTTTATCAATTAAATCTGTATTTTTAGCATGGCTTATTAATACTTTTTGGAACATATTGTTTATATATCTAGCATTACCAAAATTTTCTGTTCCTTTTGCTTCTTGGATAATTGATTTTGTTTCATTTAATGCTTCTTCTGTTATTTTTAAGCCGTTTTTTTCTAATAATTGTTTAAAAATATCTACTAACTCATCTAATGTATAATCTGGAAAATTAATTGTATATCCAATTCTTGAATTTAATCCAACATTTGATGATGCAAATTTTTGCATTTCTTCTTTATATCCGGCAAAAATTATTATTAATTTATCTCTATAGTCTTCCATCATTTTTAAAATAGTAGAAATACATTCATCACCAAATTTCATTCCTTCTCCAGTAATTGCATATGCTTCATCAATAAACAATACTCCACCTAATGCACTTTTTATTACATTATATGTTTTTCCTGCTGTTTGTCCAACATATTCTGCAATTAAATCTTTAGATGATACTTCAACTAATTTATTTTGATTTATATATCCTAAATTATATAATATATCACTTATAAGTCTTGCTACTGTTGTTTTTCCTGTTCCTGGATTTCCTGTAAAAATCATATGTAAATTAAATTTAGATATATCTAAATTTGCTTTTTGATTAAATTTTAATAAATATACTAAATCATTAATTTGTGTTTTTATTTCATTTAATCCTATCATTTCATTTAATTCTTTTAAAATATCTGGTAAATCTCTTACATTGTATGCATCAGGAATATCTTCTGGTAATATTCTTGATTTTTCTTTTAAATTTACTCTCCTATTTTGATTCAAAATAATTAAATTAAACATTTTATTAACAAATTCCATATCTTTATTTTCACTTTGATAATATGTTGATTTGATATAATTTAATAATTTTGTTTTGGCTTCTTCTGTTATTTCTTCTGTTATTTCTAGTTTTTTTATTAATATTTCATAGACTTTCTCTATATTTAATTCATCTGTTTCTAATTCTAGATTTATTAAATATTTTCCTAATTTAGGATATTTACTTAATATTTGTCTTATACCATCTTTACTTCCATATATTATAGTACAAACATTATAATTGTTTCTTTCCATTTCATCTGTTAATATATTCAAAATTAAATTTTGATTTACTGAATCTGTATATAATATATTTTCAAAATTATTTATTAATAAAATTCCTCTTTTTGCCTCTAATTTATCATTTTTTTGAATTTTATATAATCTATTAATAGCATATTTATCTAAAATAATATTGTTCATAAATTCTGAATAATATTTCATATCATTTGGTAAATATCCAAAAAACCACATATATTCTCCGATAAGTTCTTCTATTGTTTCTACACTTTGTTTATCATTTGAATATATTAAAATATTTATAGGTATATATGGTGTTCCTGGTTTATATCTATAGTTTAATATATAATTAAATATATCTAAAATCTTATCTTTATTTTTTTGCGAATATGGCAATTCTTTTACTTTCTCTATTGATCTAAAATTATAATAATAAGATCTTAATTTTATTCCTTTATATTTTCTGTCTTCTACCAATAATTTTCTTAATGCTGTAATTATATCTACTTTTTCTATTTCAATCAAATATTTATAATATGCTGCTAATATATAAATATATTCATAAAATTGCTTATTACCTCTATTTAATATTTCTTCTTT
>CALXJW010000137.1 GCA_944388725.1 uncultured Clostridia bacterium
ACAATGTTTTGATATTCGAATATAATTACTGTCTAATTTTTCAATTTCATATAATTTTTTGTTAATAATATATTTTTTATTATCTATTGTTTCACAATAATTTTGTTTAGCATTACTAAAAAATTTTAATATATGATTTTTATCTAAATAAATTAATTGGTTATAATCATTTTTAACAATAATAATGCTTTTGTTTTCTTTATATTGATGTAAATAATTTTCTAAATCAGCATATATAGAATTATTTTGATTATATTCAATTATTATTTTTATTTCATCATCACTAAGAGTTTTATTTAATTTTCTTAAAATTTTTATATCCATTATAATCTCCTATATTTATTATATCATTAAAACCATAGTTTTCAATATTTTAAAGATAAAAGGTTCTTTTTTACGATAAGCGGTAATAAAATTATCAATAAAATATAAGAGAATAGACAAAAAATATAAAAAACAAAAAAGGTATAGCTCTTCAAAACAACCAAAATACTAAAAATCACAAAAATGGAGTTGCTATAAATATTAATAATTTTCAAAAATATTTATATCAACTCCAAAATCAAAATAAATTTAGTCCTGTTTTCAATGCAATTTTTTAATATTGATATCCTTCTAATTCCTTTTCGTATTTTTTATAATCTATTATATTTTTTTCTATTATTTCATAAAATTTTTTGCAATGTGATTTATATTTCAAATGACAAAATTCATGTAAAATAACATATTCTATTGTCTCTTTTCTAAATTGCATTAAATTTGGATTAATTGTTATTATTTTATCTATACATTTTCCTAATGTTTTTTCTGTATTCTCTATTCTATATTCTTCTGGCGCTATTCCTAACATTATTCTTACCTTTTCCATTATGCTTTCTAATTCGTTTATTGCTATTTGTTCATACATTTTTTGTATAGATATTTTTAATATTTGTTCATTTCCTATTTTTCTATATTTCATTGGTAATATTATTTTTATTTCAGAATTTTCTTCTAAACTTAATTCTGGAGTTTTTATGTTTTTATATGATACTTTTATATCATAATATCTTCCAAATATTTTTACAGATTGTATATTTGTTAGATTTTGCTCATTTTCTTTTAATTTGCTTAATATCCAATTTTTCTTTTCTTCTACTAGTGTCTGTATTTTATTTGATGAAAAATACCAAGGTGCATTAACTACTACTTCTCCATTTTGTACTGTTATATACATGTCTCTATTAATTGCTTTGTTTACTGTATATGTTATTACATTATTTCTTCTACCAAATATACTCATTTTAACTCCTCCTCATTCTATCGAAATTCTGTTCGCTTTTGTTGTTCTTATTTTATATCTTATTTATTTTTTTGTCAATAGTTTTTTGAATTTTTTCGAACATTTTTTCGAGGGAATTTTGAAGGGACAGTTCTCTTTTTTACCTTTTGGCTTGAACACCAGAAGTGTTCTTGCTTTTAGAATTTTATTTTCAAGAAGGCAAAAAAGAGAACCGTCCCCAAATTTGCATATTTTATAAAAAAAGGCATATAAATTATTGAGGTGTACTATGAGAAAAAGATATTTTTATATTTTTCGTTTAAAACAATTATTATTACCTGCATTTCTAATTGCTTTTACTTTTTGTTTAGTTATATTTTCTAGGACAAATTTGTCAGCTGCAAAAAATGGACTTGTTCTATGGGCTAATTCCGTTGTTCCTTCCTTATTTCCTTTTTTTGTTGCAACAGAATTACTTTCACATACTAATTTTACTTTTTATTTAGGAAAACTTTTAAATAAATTTATGAAACCTCTTTTTAATATAAGAGGTGAAGGTAGTTTTGCTTTTATTATGGGAATTATTAGTGGTTATCCTGTTGGAGCTAAAATTGCCGCAAATTTTAGAGAAAAAAATATTTGTTCAAAAGAAGAATGTGAAAGATTATTAAGTTTTACCAATAATTCAGGGCCCTTATTTATTATAGGCACTGTTGGTATAACTATGTTTGGTAATTCAACAATTGGTTTTTTATTGCTTATTACTCATATACTTGCATCTATTACTGTTGGAATTATTTTTAGGTTTTGGAAGCACAATTCAAAAAACAAATATGATAATACTAATTATAACTTAAATTCTAACAAAGATATAAAATTATCTGAGCTTGGAGGTATTATTGGTAATAGTATTTCTAGTTCTATAAATACTATTTTGTTAATAGGTGGGTTTGTTGTGCTTTTTTCTGTAATTATTTCTATTTTACAGACAAGTCATTTATTAAATGTATTTTCTAGTTTTACTAATCCATTACTTAATATTTTAAATATACCTTATGATTTTTCTGCTGGTATTATATCTGGTTTTTTTGAATTAACAAATGGTCTAAATATTGTTTGCAATATTCCACAGAAAAAATTGTCTATCAATATTATTATTGCATCTTTTTTACTTGGTCTTGGTGGATTATCTGTTTTACTTCAAGTCTGGAGCACTATTTCTAAAACAGATTTATCTATTAAACCATATATTTTAGGCAAATTCCTTCATGCTTGTTTTTCTGCTTTTTATACTTTTTTGTTTTTACAAAATTTTATATTTTTAAATTTTGATTTATAAAAACAAAGTAAAATTGGGGACGGTTCTCTTTTTTACCTTAAATTTAAAAAAGGTAAAAAAGAGAACCGTCCCCAATTTTACCTAATTT
>CALXJW010000138.1 GCA_944388725.1 uncultured Clostridia bacterium
AGGTTATAATATAAGGGGGTGATAATATGAAAATATATTTTGTTAGACATGGTCAAACTGATTGGAATATACAAAATCGATTGCAAGGTTCTGTTGATGTTCCTCTGAATTCAACAGGAATTCAACAAGCACATATTTTAGCAGATAAATTATCTTCTACTCATTTTGATTTAATAATATCTTCTCCTCTTAAAAGGGCTCTTGATACAGCTAATATTATTAATCAAGGACGAAATATTAACTTAGTTACGGATTCATCGTTATTAGAAAGAAGTTTTGGCTGTTTAGAAGGTATAAAAGGAGATGAATATGATAAAAACATATTTTGGGATTATAATAAAAACTACAAATATAAAGATGTTGAGCCGGTTCAGCAGTTTTTTGATAGGATTCATAAATATTTAGAACTTTTAATAAAAACTCATCAAGGAAAATCTGTTTTGTTAGTTTCTCATAATGGCGTAAATATCGCAACAAATTGTTACTTTAATGGTTTTCCAAATGATATGAGACTTTTAGATATAAAGTTAGATAATTGTTCTTTTATTGAATATGATTCTAATAAGATTAATTTTAAAAAAATAGATTCTACAGAAAGATAAATAAAAATAGTAAATATAATGCCTATATATTTACTATTTTTCATTTATTTTAGAAAAATCTATATTTGCTCTTTTTAATATGGCTACCATAACTTCACGGGTCATATTGTTTAGATTTTTCCAATCTTTATGATTATTTTTTAAATATCCAATATGTACCTCTTTAATTTTAGCATTTATTTTTATCATGTCTAATAAAATTCCAATATCTACCCCATAATCTTTTTCAAACTTAATTTTTTCAAAAAATTCTTTTTTTCCTGCAATCATACCACTTAAAGGTTGAGAAAAACAATATATATCAGGAAATAATATATTTAATAAAGGTTTTGCAACTAATTCTGTGACTCTGCCTCCGTCTCTATCAAAAGTAGATTTTACGAAATCATAGTTTTCAAAAAATATAGGATTTACTAATTTATTAATAACATCATTTTCATAATTATCAATATCAGCATCTAAAAATACTATAATTTCATTAGATGCGTGGTATAGACCTTTTTCCATAGCAAATCCTTTTCCTCGTTGTTTACAATCTAATACAATAACATTTTGTTGTAAAGCTAATTGCTTTGTATTGTCTGTACTTAAATTATTTACAACTATTACTTCATCTATAAATTCATATTCTTTAGAAAGTTTTAGAACATTTACTATATTTTTTTCCTCATTATAAGCAGGAATTATTAGTGTAACTTTTTTTTCCATTTATTCCTCCTTTTTCATACTGTTTAATTATACTACAAATATCGCTTTATGTCAAACAATACAGAAGTATTTCGGGTAATTGATTACTAAAGAAATCTTTTGTGATGAATATATTATTTGGAATAAAACAAAAATCTTAAAATATATTTATAAAAAACATATTTTAGGAGGAAAAAATGAAAAAGACAAAAATAATATTAATTTTAATAACAATATTAATAGGAGTTATTTGCATAATTTTTTATAAAAATAGTGTTAAAGATTTAAAAATAGGACATAATAAAAGTAGTCAAGAAATTATAGACTATATTTTAAACATTAATTCATATGAAGTACAAGTAACTGTGGATATAACAAGTAATAAAAACAAAAATAAATATATATTAAAACAAACATATCAAAGTCCTAATATAAGTACACAAGAAGTGATAGAGCCTAATAATATATCTGGAATAAAAATAGAAAACGATGGAACAAATTTAAAAATAGAAAATTCAAAATTAGACTTAAAAACTATATTTGAAAACTATAATTATTTAGGAGATAACTCCTTAGATTTATATAGTTTTATAGAAGATTACAAACAAGACACTACAGCAAATTACGAAGAAAATGATGATGAAATAATAATGAGGGCAAACAGTAATATAGAAAATATTTATATGCAAACAAAAAAATTATATATAAATAAAGAAACATATAATCCAACAAAAATGGAAATAAAAAGCCATCAACAAAATACGACAATTTACATATTATATAATGAGGTAAAGGTAAATAGTTCGAAATAATACTAATACTTTTTACGAATTATATAAATGTTATTTACTATTGACTTTACTTCAAAATTAATAATTAAAATATAGAAATATATAAACTTATTATATACTAATAGGAGTGAAGAAAATGGTAATAAAAAGAGGCGATATGTTTTATGCAGATTTAAGTCCGGTAGTAGGTTCAGAACAAGGTGGTATTAGACCTGTCTTAATAATACAAAATGATTTGGGAAACAAATATAGTCCAACAGTAATAGCAGCAGCAATAACTTCACAGACTAATAAAAATAAATTACCAACACACATCGAATTAGGAGAAAATACAAGTGGATTAAAAACTAATTCTGTAGTTTTAACAGAACAAATAAGAACAATAGACAAAAGTAGATTAAAAGAAAAAATAGGCCATATAGATGATACACAAATAATGCATAAATTAAATAATGCATTAGGTGTTAGTTTTGGATTAGAATAAAGGTAAATTTGGGGACGGTTCTCTTTTTTCCTTTTTAAAAGGGGAAAAGAGAACCGTCCCCAAATTTACTAATTTTTTTGTAAAAAGTAATGAAAAAATGCAAGAAACATGTTATAATATA
>CALXJW010000139.1 GCA_944388725.1 uncultured Clostridia bacterium
TCTATAAAAAATCTAATTATCAGTTTTATCCGAAAACTACCATTCTATGTAAGACACAAAAAACTAGAAAGAGAATCACTTCGGAAGAATTTCATTGCCCTAAAAATCTTATCAATTGGGAGCATTTTAACAGAAATCATGTTCGTTGAACTTTATCTAGAAATCAAACAACAAGAAGAAAGTGATTGTGATGAGTCTACACTAGCTAAATACCAAAAAAATTTTGAGCAAGAAAAACTACATCTCATGGATTTAATAAAAAAGCTCAAACAATTACCAATAAATTTTAGCCCCGAGATAAATTCGACTATTCTTAATTGGAAAATCGAAGCCTGCACATCTCTGCAGGAAACTGAGAATATAGAAGAAATATTAATCGATTATATAATGAGATTAGATTTTACGTAGTAGTAATTTCGCTTTTTCATTTCAAATAATAAAGGAGAAATTCTTAACTTAAGAAATTCTCCTTTATTATTCTTATAATTTATTACTAACATGCAACAATATTCTTATATCATCTTTTCTGTCCATTCATATTTTATAATATCACTTATAAAACATTTCTAATAATTTGACCTAATTCCTCATACTTACCTGTATAAGAATGATTAGCACCATCAATAATTTGAATATTACAATTACTAATATTATTATTTAGATATGATTCAACAATATCAATAGGTTGTGTTAAAACACATTCATCAACATTCCCAAAAACAATTAATACTGGAATATCTATACTATTAAGAATAGTACTTTCTCCATTTTTGCCATCAGAATATCTAATAAAATCATTTTCTCCACCAGGTAAAAAATCATAATAATATGTTCCAGCAGAAATTTTTCCATTAGCCATTATTGAAAAATCTATTAATTCTTTTTCTTTATTCTCATTTACTAATCTTGTTGATTCTTCTTTAGCTTTTTTATATTCTTCTTCACTCAAAAATTTTTTAGCTTCAAATGTAATATCACAAGGAGCCAGTAATACTATTTGCTTAATACTATTATCTTTGGTATTATTATAATAATATAGAACTTTATTACATCCATAACTATGTCCTTCAAGTATAATTTCTTTATACCCTTTTTCTCTCACCCAGTTTATAACGCCTTGTATATCTAATAAACAATCTTTAAACCTTTCTAAACTTCCACCTATAATTACAGACTCATCGCCTCTTGTAAATTCAGAAATATAATCTTTTCCGCGATTATTAAATGTTAAGAAAGCATATTTTTTATCTGTATAAACTTTTGATAATATATCTAAAAATTTATTTTCATAGAAATTTCCATTTAATCCATGAACATGAATTACTATTTTATCAGTAATATCATTAGGTGTATATAGTATTCCAACTTGTTCTATACCATCAATAGAATTTATTCTAACTAATCCTTGATTCATATTTACCCCCATCTCTTTTAGTAACTTATCTGTATTTTTTATTTATTATTTTTTTGGCGTAACCCTTGAAATTATAAGCTAATCACAAAACTTATACTCAAAAATCCAAATCATCTTCTTTGGCTATCAATACTCTACAAACATAATATAATTTATTACCATTTTCATCTTCTTCATAATCTTTTTCACTATTTAATTCTGTCAATATTACTGGGCATAGTGTTTTACTATTCTTTATTACGCTAAAATCATCATTTTTATTATTTTTTTCAAATAATTTTTTTTGATAATTAAATTTAAGAGAATAATTTCCTATATTATCAAATAATATTTGGCATCTTGATACAAATACATCATCATTATTGGCTTTTAAATATATATTGTTGCCATTAATTGCAGGACATAACCTCAAAGGTTTTCTTTTCATAAAATTTTTTAACATTTCTTTTTTATTTCCAAAATATAGTCTTAATAATTCATTTTCTGTCATAGCAATAATTGGCACACTAAATTCTTCAATATTTTTAAGGTTTGCTTTTAATTTAAATAACTTTGTCACAAGTTTTCTCCACTTAAAAGCATTTAGGTGATTTAAACCATTTTTTATAGCTCTGTCTGAAACAGACATACAGTGGAAGGCAAAATTAGTAATACCATACTCACTATTTAGTTGTTTCACAGAATCTATAATAGTATCATAATTAATTTCACAAATAGTCATTTGAATTCTTATATTGTAATTATTGTTTTTTAAATATTTAATTGTTCTAATAGTATTAGAGAACGATTTATCATTATTTCTTATAAGATTATGCTTTTTTTCATCCATACTATCAAGACTAATTGTTATTTTATTAATGTCTTTTGGATGAATATTGTCCAACATTTTTTCGTAAATATCAATTGGTGCAAAACCATTAGAAACAATTCTAATTTTTATATTGTTTTTTATTGCATATCTCATTATATGATTAGCTAATTCTGGTTGAGTTGTAGGCTCATTTGCCATTATAAAAATTGTGTCAATATCAAAATCTTTTTTTATATTATCAAGTATGATATCTGAATTCTCTTTTGAAATTGATTTTTGACCATGATACCTATCATTTATACAGCAAAATAGACAATTAAGGTTACAAGTCTCACATATATTATACGTAATATAGACTTTTCCTTTTATTTTTTTATTTGGCTTTATTTGATTTATAAGCGCATTAGATTCAGATACTGTCATATCACTTTTTTCCATTATATTGTTTTTTT
>CALXJW010000140.1 GCA_944388725.1 uncultured Clostridia bacterium
CTTGGTCTTTATTTATGATATCATTATTGTCTTTTTTTGTCAACACCTTTTTTGAATTTTTTTATTTTTTTAAATTGTATCTTTACTTTGTTTAAAAAAGCAAAAAACAAATAAACAATTATGAATAAAAGTTTATTTGTTTTTTTATTTTTATTTTTTCGGCTTGTTCCATGAAATATAATCACATGTTTTAGGATTATTTTCACAAATATAGTATTTCCTTTTATTTTTAGCTTTTCTTATTTGTATTGTTCCTCCACATTTTGGACAAGGAACATCTATTGTTTCTACTATAGTTTTTGTATTTTTACATTCTGGATATCCAGGACATGCCAAAAATTTACCAAATTTACTATATTTATAAACCATCATTCTTCCACATTTATCACATTTAACATCAGAAACTTCATCAACCATTTCTACATGTTCTAATTCCTTTTGCACTTTTTCTACATTTTCTTCAAATGGTGTATAGAAATCAGCAATCATTTTTTTCCACTGTTCTTTTCCTTCTGCAATATTATCAAATTGATTTTCAATATTTGCTGTGAATTCTACATTTATTATATTAGAAAAATTTTCTGTTAATAATTTATTTACTATCTTTCCTAATTCTGTTGGTTTTAATTGTTTTTGTTCTTTTTCTATATATCTTCTTTCTAATATTGTAGTAATTGTTGGAGAATATGTACTTGGTCTACCTATTCCTTTTTCTTCTAATGTTTTTACCAAACTTGCTTCTGTATATCTAGCTGGTGGTTCTGTAAAACTTTGTTTTGACTCTATTTTTTGTTTTATTACTTCTTCGTTTATTTCTAATTCAGGAATCACTCCTTCTTCTTCATTTTCTTTTTCGTCTGTTCCTTCTACATATAATGTCATAAATCCTTTGAACTTTAGATTTTGTCCATTTGCTTTAAATGTATAATTATTAGCATCTATTGTTACAGAAATTGTATCATATATAGCAGCAGACATTTGACTTGCCATAAATCTATTATATATTAATTTATATAATTTATATTGATCTTTTGTTAAATCTTCTTTTATTTGTTCTGGCTCTAAATCTATATATGTTGGTCTTATACCTTCGTGTGCATCTTGTGCATCTTTGTTTGTTTTGTAATATCTATTTTCATAATATTTTTCCCCATATTCTTTAACAATATGTTCTTGGGCTGATTTTCTAGCCTCTTCAGATATTCTTGTTGAGTCTGTTCTCATATATGTTATCAAACCAACTGTGCCTTTTTCTGAAATTTTTACACCTTCATACAACCCTTGTGCTATTGACATTGTTTTCTTTAATGTGAATCCTAATTTTCTTGAAGCTTCTTGTTGCATTGTACTTGTGGTAAATGGTGGTGCTGGTGTTCTTTTCTTTTCTCCTTTTTTTACATCTTGTACAATATATTTTGCTTTTTCTATTATAGAAAGAATTTCATCTACTTCTTTTTTATTATGTATTTCTAATTTTTTTCCTTGTTTTCCATATAGTCTTGCTTCAAATTCAGTTTTTGTTTTTGAATCTAATAATTTTGCATAAATATTCCAATATTCTTCTGGTATAAATTTTTCTATTTCTTCTTCTCTATCTACTATTAGCTTTACAGCAACAGATTGAACTCTTCCTGCTGATAAACCTCTTCTTACCTTTTTCCATAGTACTGGACTTATTTTATATCCTACTATTCTATCTAAGACTCTTCTTGCTTGTTGTGCATCTACTAAATTTATATCTATGCTTCTTGGTTCTTTTATTGCTTTTTGAACCGCCGTTTTTGTTATTTCATTAAAAGTTACTCTAGTGATTTTATCTGCATCTACATCTAATATTTTTGATAGATGCCATGCTATTGCTTCACCTTCACGGTCAGGGTCAGTTGCTAAATATACTTTTTTTGCTTTTTTAGCATCTTTTTTTAATTCTTTTATTAAATCTCCCTTTCCTCTTATATTTATATATTCAGGTTCAAAATTATTATTTACATCTATTCCAAGTTTAGATTTAGGCAAATCTCTTATATGTCCCATTGATGCCATTACTTTTGTACTGCCACCTAAAAACTTTTTAATTGTGTTAGCCTTTGCTGGTGATTCTACAATTATTAATTTGTCTGCCATATATTTATTATTCCCTCCTATGTTGCATTTTTTATTTTATTCATTTATGTATTGTAGCTCAATTTTTTATATTTTGCAAGTGCTTGTATATTTTTTATTTCTGTTATTACATCTTCTAAGCATATAGGAGTTACTTCATTCTCTTTTATTAAACCCAAGATATTATCTATTTCTTTTTCATCATTAGTAATATGTTCCATTTTATTTTGTTCTACTCCTATTTTATCTTTATATTCGGTTTTAATGACTTGTATTCCATATATTAATTTATTTTGTTTTATTTTTTCTTCTTCTTCTATTATTTTATAATATTCTACTTTTATTGGATAATCTATTCCTGCCTCTCTAAGTTTTGTTCTATTAATAAATATACTTCCAAAAAAGTTTTTCAATTTTTATCCCCCTTCCTCATATGTTCTCTACTATAATACTTATATTTTAAAAATTCAAGGATTTATTAGGGGTTTTTTTAAATCTTTTTTATGTTTATCGACAACATTCAACAAAGTACTTCTTTTTTTTATTTTATAATACATTTATT
>CALXJW010000141.1 GCA_944388725.1 uncultured Clostridia bacterium
ATCCACCAATAATGTGCATAATTCTTAAAAATATATTATTTATTGTTAAATTAAATATTTGACTAATTAAAGCACATCCACCCCAAAATACTGACATTATTGCAAATGTTATAATTAAAAATTCCTTAACTAATTTTTTATTCATATATACTCCTTCTAACTTTTGTACAACTTAATATTTTATTTAATATTATAATTTTTCTTTTTTATTAAATATTCTTTTCTAAACTTAGCAATACTACCAACAAGCAAAAACAAATCAATGATAATAAGCAATAATCCTGCAACTATACTTTCTTTTATTGCTAGAATACTAGCAATAAATATAAATCCAATTACCAGTATAAAAAATAATACTATTATTATAATCAAAGGATATCTAATAAATTTAGGAACTTTATTGCTTTTGCTTGCTTCCAACATCCCATCGAATAAAAACTCAAATATTAATTCTATTATAAAATCCATAATATATTACCTCACACTTTTTCAATTTTCAACCTGCTGATTTGTAATTTATTATTCTCCGTTAATTAAACTTACTTTTGTTTTTAATAAGTAAATACTATAAATTAAAGATAAAATTATAAATAATATACATGTTAAATACTGCATTTCTAAGGACAAATTATTTGGTAAAAATATATTAGTTACATTTGTTAAACTATGACATATCATGCAAGGAATAATGTTATTTGTTTTATAAAAGAAAATAGAACACATAAAACCAAATGCTGTTGCATAAATAATTTGCAAGAATATTAAATTGATATCTACTCCTCCAATAAAATTTAGAATATGAATTCCTCCAAAAATAATACTTGGAATAATTATAGCCAAATACCTGTTTTGGTTCATTATAGCCTTTATTAAAAAACTACGAAATAATATTTCTTCTGAAAAGCCTACTCCTAACATAGAAATAATAATTAAAATTGTTTGACTCAAACTATATTTAATTTCAATACCAAACAGTAAATTAACCATAATTATTAAAATCATAGGTATAAAATAAAGCAAATTTTTACATTTTAAATTTTTAGGATTATTTATTCCGTAATACGAAAGTTTCCCTTTTTTTCTTAAAACAAAAATAATTATTATTGGAAAAATTATTTCAAATATTGCATTAAAAATATTTGGTATTTTAAAAATAAGATTAGATAATATATTTGAAATAATTAAACTAATCAGGTATATAAAAATCCACATAATAGAAAATTTTAATTCTTTCTTAAAACTTTTATTCAAATCCCTTTTCATACTTAACCTCACTTTTAAATTACTACAAGTATATCAATTTACAAACTTGTATTTTTTATTCAAAATAATATGTTTCATTTTTGTTATTTTGAATTGTAGCATTCTTTGGTACTACTTTTAAAACATTAAATATATTATAAATATCCGGATAAACACTTATCATTCCCATTATTGACATTCCAAACAGTATGCCATTTAATTCCTTAAAATCATTGCTACTAAAACAAAATATAACTAATGGAATCAATCCTAGAATAATTGGCAATATGCTTAAAAATACAAAACGGTTTCTCTTTACTGGACTTGAAGATAGAGCTACTGCTGTTAAACTTTTAGGCATTATACCTATATATACTGTTGCATCTTTAGGAAAAGCAACAGCATGTAGCCATTCGTGAATAATTATTATCAAAAGCCCTATTATAACTCCTATAAATAGAAATCCCACATTTATTACTTTTTCATTTGCAATAAATGTTTTTATAAACTTACATATAAAACAAATTAGCACAGACGGTATCATAAACGGCAATGCTTTTATTTGCATTTTTATCATCTTTTCTTCACTATCTAATTTTTTAGCATTTAGTGGTATATTAGCTGTAGGAAAATCTTTCTCACTTTTTATTATACCTTTCCATATAATTTTAGGCATTTCTTTACCTCCAATCATCTTAATAATTTGATATTTTTAATTCACTTTTATTTATTCTTTAAATTTAATACTGAACTATGTTACCATTTATCCTTGTTTATGTGCTTAAAATATATATCTTCTCATATAACTAATTAAAATTATATAATAATAAGCAAACTTTTACTACACTATCTATTATTAACTTCTCAATAAAATCTCTATGATTATAACCTTTATTCGGCCAACCATTTAGCTATATCATAGATTTGTATTCCTTCATACTGATACATATCATGCTTTGTTCTAGCTATTATAATTTTAGGATATGCATCTTTTACTTTTAACAAAGGTCTTACTTCTCTTTCTAAAGTCTTTTCATCATCAATATTATCTGATACTTGAATATATAATTTTTCATCTCTTTTCATTGCAACAAAATCAACTTCACAACTATATAATTCTCCAACATATATTTCATAACCTCTTCTTAATAACTCAATTGCAACTATATTTTCATAATTTCTACCATAATTCATATTTTTCATTCCTAATTTTGCATATTTAAATGTTGGGTCAACTAAATAATATTTATCTTGCGATTCTAGATATCTTTTTCCTTGTATGTCGTATCTTCTAACTTTATAAAATAAAAACGCATTACATAAATATTGAATATATGAACCTATTGTTTTATGATTTAATGTATCATCAGCTCTTTTTAATGAATTAGT
>CALXJW010000142.1 GCA_944388725.1 uncultured Clostridia bacterium
ATTGCGGGTATAATTTAGTGGTAGAATGTCATGCTTCCGACCTGATAGCGCGAGTTCGATTCTCGCTACCCGCTCCAACCTAGCTGATTTTCAACATTTCTCAACGTTTTTCAACAGTTTTGAAAGTGCTGAAAAATCAGCTTTTTAATGTTTAATAGTCTTGAATGGTTTTCAATGATTTTGAGTGGTGAGAAAACTATTGGTCAACAAATGAAAATCTGTTGACCAAAAAAGTATTGTTTTGTTGACCAACGACTTTGGAAACTCAACTGGCACAATAAATACAGAAATCGTTTTGGTGAGTAAAAATTGCATTTTTTTACTCACTTTTTTAAAAAGTGGAGTGTAGGTGGGAGAAAAATACAAATGAATAGTGTTGGAAAATGTTGTATAGTGTTAAAAATAAATAAAAAATAATCACCCACTAATTAATTGGTAAGTGATATTTAATGGAAAATAAATTTATGATATAATCAAATCAATAAACTGTTATTTATTGATTAAAAGAGGAGTATAAGAAATAAAATGAGTTTTATTTATGCACATAAATTGAAAAATTCTATTAGAATACTGTCTGATACAAAACCAACTATTGCAGCTAATGATATACTAAGACTACAAAAAAGATTTACAAAAGAAGAATATGACAATTTTATAAAATATGGTTTTATAAAAACGATTATATATAGACCTAATATAACGATTTCATCTGCTGGAGATGTTGAGCATTTTAACGAATTCCTTGAATTTTTATATAATAATAATATAGATGATGTAAAAAGTATAACGAGTGAAGCTTTTAATTTGAATTGTAAGTATAATGGAGATACTGATTTTATAATAACGACAGAAAACGATATTTATGAAGTAACAGAAAAAGGAGTTAAAAATGTTTCATATTCTTGGATAGGAGATGAAGATGCGTTTACAGAATTTAATAAATTTCAAGAAAATTATATTCCTAATGAAATATATTATACAGAAGAAGTTTCAGAAGACATTCGCAAGCTTGATATGGAAATAAGCTTAATAGATTATGCATTTGAATCTTTGATTAGTAATAAAAAAATTAATACAGTTGGTGGATTTGTGGTAAGATGTATATATGAAGACAAAAAATATAAATTTTTGGGAGCTTATATATCAACATTTGTAAAACAGCAAGTTGTAAAACATGGAGATCTAATTAAATTTGATTCTTCAAAAGATGATGGGGGATTTACTTTTATGTCTTTTGAATCCGGTGATTACTATTACGGATATTTTAGCCAAATAGATAAATATATAGTTTATAAAATTGGATATACAGATGATAATTATAGGTATATATCAATGCCGTATATTGTTGATAGTGAAAAACAATGTAATTAGAAAGGATGATTATAAATATGAATATTTTTAAAACTATTGATGAGAAAATTAGTTATACAGATATTATTCAATTAGATGGTGCTTATGCTGTTGCACATATGAACTATGGAAAGTCACCAGAATTTAATAAAATGAGTGGAAAAGATATAGAAAAAAGTTTAAGTAATAAAGGGAAAATATCCAAAGAAGTAATTGAAAATGTTGTTGATTCTATAAATGAATTTAAGGGTACAGAAAAAAACTTAAAAAAAGAAGATAGAATATTACTTTGGGAAAATTATTGGTTGGAATATATAAATGCATTTGACAATATAATAAAATTATTACCGAATTCAGTAGTTACAGTTTATATTGGAAGACATGCAATTGAAATTGGAATTAAATATTTATTATTAAAAAAGACAAGACAGATAGAGTATGGACATGATTTAGGTTGTTTATCTAATTTACTTTTTACTCAATATAATATTAAAGATGAATATATGAAATGGATAAATGAATTTTGTAGTATTTTGGGAGAATATATAGAAGGTGGAAATATAGAATATTTTAGATATCCAGAGTATAAGAATAATGCTTTTTTTGCAGGAACTGGTTTGGATATAGAATGGATTATATATAATTTTTCTATAATAATATTAAAATTAATACATTTTGCAAATTTAGATTCAAAATTTGAATAATTATATTATAAAAAGGGCACTCAATTTAAAAATTGAATGCCCTTTTTCGTAGTAATTTTATCTAGTGATTTCTAAATCATTTTCTTGATTTTTTCCATCACTAATTTGGAAGGTAGAACGATTATTTAAAATGTTATTATGTATAAAGTAATCGTTTACTTTTTCTATTTCTTCTAGTTTATATTTATTGAAGATAGAAGTATATGTATTAAGTGTAATTGTTATGTCAGTATGTCCCATTAATCTTTGTAGAGCAACAGCTCTCATACCAGATTCAATGCAACGTGTACCGTAAGTATGTCTTAAAACGTGGGTAGAAATAGGCGTTTCAATACCTAATTGTTTTGCAACATTTTTAAGCTGTCTATTTACTGTTGAATTTAAAACAAATCGACCTTCTGGTGTAGTAAATAGCATATGATTTTTATGGTTTTTAGCAATTTCAATTTGTTCTATAATAAAATCTCTCATAAAGTCGGGAATAGGTAATTCTCTTTGACCAGCATAAGTTTTTGTAGTTGAACCTATACACACTTGATTATCAATGTCAGTTGTTAGAGTTTTAT
>CALXJW010000143.1 GCA_944388725.1 uncultured Clostridia bacterium
TCATGCAATTTTTTATCTAACAAAAATATTTTAATTTTTTTCTTGAAAAACTATTGACAATTAATAGTTAGTCTATCAATTTGTAAATTTGGGGACGGTTCTCTTTTTTCCCTTTTGGGAAATTTAAGAACCGTCCCCAAATTTACAAATTTACTAAAGGGAAAAAAGAGAACCGTCCCCAAATTTCCCTTTTATTATATGCTATTTTTATATAAATATCAAGTTATTAATACCATTTATTTAATATTAATAATTTATTTCTAGTTTCTATACTTTCTTCAACTAGTAATCTGTTATTATCTATCAAATATTTTGTTGTATTATCTAATATAACCAATAATGCTTTATCTAAATTTTCTTTTGCTAATTTTCTTTCTAATTCTATGTCAAAATAATCTGATTTTCTATTTAGTTCTATTTTATCTGCAACATATACTATTTTTGCAAGTGTATCCATATTAGGATTTGTTGTAGTATGATACTTTATAGCTTTTTGTATTTGCTCATTAACATTATATTTCTTTTTTGCTATATCAGCCCCGATTTTGCCATGTAATATTCCTGTATTTATTGATTCTACTTCTGTTATTATAATATTATTTTCCTCTACATATTTTAGAATTTCTTCTTTTGGCATTTCTTTTGCAATATCATGAAGTAGTCCTGCAATTTTAGCTGTTTCTATATCAACATTATAGATTTTAGCTAATTCTTCTGACATTTCCATTACACCTATAGAATGTATGTATCTTTTTTCTGATAAACTTTGTTTTAAATCTTCTTTTATTGTTTCTAGTAATTCCATTAGATTTTTCCTCCTCATTTATGAAAAAGCTGTTCTATTTCGAACAGCTTATTTTAATTTGCTTAGAATTTTATTTATAATATTAATCATTCATTTCTTTTTCTCCATTATATTCATTTACTAAGTATAATGGTCGATTTTTAGTTTCATTAAATATTCTACCTAAATATTCTCCAACAATTCCAAAAAGTAATATTTGTACTCCTGAGAAAAAAAGTATTAGTAATATAATGGCTTGGAATGCTTGAATTGCTTGGTGTATTATTACACATTTTGCTATTACATATATAAAATATATAAATAATAATATAAATGTAGGAATAGCAATGAAAGTTGATAATCTTAATGGTGAAGTTGTAAATGATGTTATTCCATCAATTGCTAAATCTACTAATTTGGCATAATTCCATTTAGTTGAGCCAGCTACTCTTGGATCTCTATCATAAAGAACTTCTTTTTTATTATATCCTATCCAACTAAACATGCTCTTTGTGTTTCTTTGAGATTCTCTTAATTTTTTTAGTGCATTTACACATCTCCTATCTAATAGTCTAAAATCTCCTGTATCTTTTTGTATTTCTATTCTAGTTAATTTTTGTAGTATTCTATAGTACATCATTGATGTGAATTTTTTTAGCCATGTTTCACCTTTTCTTGATCTTCTTTTAGCATATACATCATCATACCCTTCTTCCCAATATTTAACTAATTCAGGAATTAGCTCTGGAGGGTCTTGTAAATCTGCATCCATAAATATAACACAATCCCCTGTTGCATAATCTAATCCGGCTATCATTGCAATCTCTTTTCCAAAATTTCTTGAAAAATCAACATAGCATATTCTGTTATCTTTTTCTCTCATTTCTTTAATTATTTGTATAGTTTTGTCTTTGCTTCCATCGTTGACAAAGAGAATTTCAAATTCATAGTCCTTCATGTTTTCCATTAATTTTTTCATTCTATCATATAGTATTGGTAATGAATCTTCTTCATTATATGCTGGTATTATTATACTAATTTTTTTCATCTTCTATTTCATCCTTTCTATTATTTTTAAATGCAAAAAATTTACTTATAAAGAAATTTAAAATAATAACAACAACTGTTACTGCTATTTTGCTAACCATTATTGGAATTGAGGTTTTAAATAATTGTAAACATCCAAAAAATTCAATTACCATAGTTATACATCTTCCAGAAACAAATTTAACAAACTCTACAAAAATTTCTTTCTTTCCTTTTGCTTGTGAATTAAATACCCAAATTCTATTTGTAACATAAGCAAATAGAATAGAAGTTATTATTGCTATTGCATTTGCCATATTTTCATTTAATTTTAACACGCTTTGTAATATCCAAAATACAACTAGATTTACTAAAGTTGTTAATACTCCAAATATTCCATATAATACTATTTGATTTTTTAAAAATTTTTCTACTATTTTTTTCATAACCACATACTTCCTATTTTATTTAATATTTGAAAAAGTAACCATCTCTTTCTTGCTCAACTTCTTCTTTTACTACATAATTAGTAACTCCTCTATCATCAATATTATATAAAGCACCTTGTACGCCTGAATGGTTTAATTTAATTTCTACAACTTCATTATCATGCGCATATTGTACAAATTCGTTTATTTTGTTTCCGGCATATAAATCATTTGCTCTAGTTGCTTTTAGATTTGCATATGTTACTAAGGATATATTAATTATCATAATTATTGA
>CALXJW010000144.1 GCA_944388725.1 uncultured Clostridia bacterium
TTGTTTTAGAATGGTAGGTCATCACTTGAAGATACTTCAAAATCTGAACCACCTGGCATTGTATTTCCAAATGTGTTCTCAAATGTACTTGTAGATGCTTCTCCATCTCTTTTGCTATCTGCGAAATAAGCTTCTTCTGCAACTACTTCTGTTACATAATGTTTTGTTCCTTGGTCATCATCCCAATTTCTTGTTTGTATTCTTCCAATAATTCCTACTTGTTGACCTTTTTTAAAGTATTTACTGCAAAATTCTCCTAATTTGCTCCAAGCTACAATATTTATGAAATCTGCTTGTCTTTCTTGTCCTTGTGCAACAAATCTTCTATTTACTGCTAAAGAGAATGATGCTACTACTGTGTTGTTTGTTTGTGTATATCTCACTTCAGGATCTCTTGTTAATCTTCCCATTAATATTACTTTGTTCATTTTTATCACTTTACCTTTCACTTTAATAAGGCCCCTATGTTTCCTTCATTAATCTTCTTTTCTTACTACGATGAATTTTAATATTTCATCTGTTATTCTGTAGATTCTTTCTAATTCTTTTATAGATTCTGGTTTAGCTTCGAATTCAAATACCATATAGAATGCTTCTGTATTCTTCTTGATTTCGTATGCTAATTTTCTTTTTCCCATATCTTTAACTTCTTCTACTTTTCCATTTTCATTTATTAATCCTGTAAATTTGTCTTGTAAAGCTTTTAAACCTGCTTCGTCTACATTTGGATTAATAATGATAACACTTTCGTATTTGTTCATTATTTTCACCTCCTCTTGGATTTATAACTCATACTTTTGTATGAGTAAGGATATGTATTTTAATACATATGTTATATAATAATAAAAACAAACGTATTTCCGTTTGTTTTTATCTGGAGCAGGTAGTGGGAATCGAACCCACGTCATCAGCTTGGAAGGCTGAGGTTCTACCATTGAACTACACCTGCATGTAAACTGCAAGGAAATATTTTGTTTGGAGCAGGTAGTGGGAATCGAACCCACGTCATCAGCTTGGAAGGCTGAGGTTCTACCATTGAACTACACCTGCATTTCCCTGACAGTTATAAATTATAAATTATTATTGATTAATTGTCAATACTTTTTGAAAAATTTTTTAATATTTTTTTGTAGTATTTTCTAATTCCTCAATTACCCTTTTTTCCAAATCATTGATTCTTTCTAATCTCTCTAAATTAGTATTAGGATAAACTGGTTCTAGAACCTTTGCATGTATACATTTCTTCTTTTTATATAATTCAAAAATCCCTGTTAGATCTTCAAAAGTATACAAAATAGGTACTATTGGACAATTCGCATCAACAGCCATTTTAAATGCACCTTTTTTAAAAGGTCTTAATTTTTCATAATAAGGCCATAATGATGCTTCTGGATACATGTGTACTGTTTTACCATCTAATAATGCTTTATTTATTTGTTCAAAAAATTCCTCTTTTTGTCTTTGTTTTTTTGGTATTGGTATTGCATATAATATTCTTATTAAATGTCTAATAATTGGTATTTGGAAGTTTGTTGCTAATGTTGGAAAATATGTTCTTTCTGGAAAATTTATTATTCCATTCATCGTACAATCCATAGGATGTATATGATTAGATATCGTTACTTTCCCTCCAGACACTTTTCTCAAATTTTCTATACCATCTACTTCAAATCCAAAAAGCACTATATTTAATATCCATAAAATTGGTGCAGCTATTATACTTAATAAATCTGAAAATATTGTAAAAATTTTATTATTAATTATATATTTATAATTATCTTTTATTTCAAATTTTAAAGGTTCCCACATGTGAAATACATGTTCATCACTTTTTAAATCTAATTCTTCATATTCTATTTCTTTCATTTATTTCCTCTCTAAACATTTCCTCTATTTTTTCCATACTTTTTTCTATTCTATATTTTTCTGCATTTTTTGCATATTCTTTTTCCATTCTTTTTCTTTCTTCTTCATTATCTAACCAGTATTCTATTTTTTTAGCTAATTCTTTACTGTTTCCTGCTTCAAAAATACTTCTTTCATCTAATGCAAATTGGCTTGTAGCAGATTTATCACTTTTTGCAATTATTGGAACAAGTCCTGTTGCTATAGCTTCTATGCATGATATTGCTTCTATTTCTGCATCTGATGTATGTATATATAAATCAGTATATGCTAATATATTTTGTAATTTTTCTTTTTCACAAAATTCAAATATTGGTTTATTTGTTAATTGTTCTCCTAATTTTTTATAATAATTTTCTTTGGGACCTTTTCCTGCAAATATTAGTTGAATTTTATCAGCATGTTTTGTTTGTTTAACCGCTTCTATTAATACATCTTGTCTTTTTTCTCCTGATAATCTTCCAACCATTGTTATTACAATTTTATCTTTTAATTCTTCTGGCTTATCAATTTTATTATATTTCCAATCTGGTTCTATTCCATTTGATATTACATGTAATTTTGCTGTATATCCATGTTTTTTTAATTCATTTGCAATAAATTCACTTGGACA
>CALXJW010000145.1 GCA_944388725.1 uncultured Clostridia bacterium
TTTTTTGCAAGTATTATTGCATGGTATGTATTTAATTTTTTGTATTCTTCTTTTCTTGATTGTTCGTCTCTTCCTAGTGTGTCTATTTCTTCTACTTTTGTTACTCCTCTATCTTTTAGTTTTTGTATCATTACATTAAATACTTTTACTGTTGTATCAACATCATCTAAAGCTCTATGTGCAACTTCTACTACTATTCCTAATTCATCTGCAATTTTTCCAAGCTTGTATTTTTTGAAGTTTGGAAATATGTCTTTTGCAAGTGTAAGTGTGTCTATTACTGTATAATCAAATTCATATCCTAATTGTTTTGCATTATGTTTTAAAAATCCTACATCAAATTTTGCATTATGGGCTACTATGATAGAATCTCCTAAAAATTCTAATAATTTTGGAAATACTTTATCTATTGTTTCTGCATCTTTTACCATATCATCTGTTATATTTGTTACTTCTACAACTCTTTGTGGTATTGGTTTTTCTGGATTTACAAAGCAACTAAACTCATCTATTACTTCTCCATTTTTTACTTTCATTACGCCTATTTCTGTAATTTTTTCTGTTACCGCAGAAAATCCTGTTGTTTCTAGGTCTAGCACGCAATATGTTGTATCTAAATCTTGTCCTTTTGGATTTGTTACTGAGTTTTCTTTGTCTGGTGCAAGATATGCTTCTACACCATATATAATTTTCATATCAGGATTATCTCTTCCTAATAATTTATGTGCTTCTGGGAATGCTTGTACTACTCCATGGTCTGTTATTGCGATTGATTTCATTCCCCATTTCATTGCTCTTTTAATTAAATCTCCTGCAGATGTCATTGCATCCATTTGACTCATCTTAGTATGCATGTGTAATTCTACTCTTTTTACTTCTGCTTTGTCTTCTCTTACTACCTTTTTTAATCCTTCTGATGTTATTATTGTATTTGCCATTATTGTTAATTCATTTGAGAATGTATCCATTTGTGCTTTTCCGGCTAATTTTATTCCTTTAGCAGATTTTAATCTTTTTATAATTTTTTTCGCATTGTTTCCTGGCAAAAATGCTTTACATGTCATTGTACTTGTTCCATCATATATATCTATACTTAATATTACTTTTCCTGTTTTTGTTTCTTTATCTTCCATTGCTTGTATTTCGCCGTCTATGCATACATTTCCTGATTCTACATTTAGGTCTGAAATTTTTACAAGTGGATCATTTATTACTGATGATGAACCTAATATTATTGGTGAATCTTCATCTTCTTCTGGTAATGGTGGCAATCCTGCATCTTCTATTTCTGCTATGATGTTTGCCATTACTGTTATATCTCCTGCATATGCATCTAGTCCTGCTTTTCCTGTTGTTTTTATTGCTTTTACAGATTTTATTTTTTCTAATACTTCATTTCCTTCGTTTATGTCTTTTGCAAATGATTTACATGTTATTATTCCTGTTCCATCATATAGTTCAAATATTAACATTCCTTTTCCTGTTTTTGTTTCTCTACATTCGCTATTTACTATTCTTCCTTCTAGTGTTATTCTTCCATCATTTGCTGTTATTTCTTTTATTTTTAGTTTCTTTTCTTTTGCTTTTGAAGGTTTTCCAAATATTATTTGTTCATTTGATTGCATTTCATCGGTTTCTGGCATATAACCTAATCCCTCTTCTGTTGGCATTGCATAATCTGCATCATTAAATACTCCTTCTGGCATTGGTGGTATGTCTGCATCAGAATATCCTTGTTCTTGTCCCATATTATGTTGTGCTATATGTGCTTCTATTTCTTCCATTGCATGTTGTACTGCTTGTTGTTCTATTTGTTTTGCTTTTTCTCTATATTTATTTACTTCTTGTTCTGTTATTCTTTCTTCTATATTTATACTATATTTTTTTCCGAATAAATTATATATTACATTTTCTAATTCTCTGTCTAATTTTCTTGCTTTTAAAAAGTCTGCTCCTTTTATTTTCATATATACATTTATATTATTTTCTTCTACTTCTACATCACTTTTTAATAACAAAATTGGCTTCATTAATGGATATTTGTGTGTCATATAACATATTAAGTTTTCCCATTCGTCTTTTATGTTTTTTATATATATTCCTTCGAAGTATTTTATTATCATGTGCACTTGTTCAAATTGAAATCTTTGTCTTAGAAATTTTTCAAAATACCATATTTCTTTTATTTCTATATATTCTTTTGAGCTCATTGTTATTTCTAATGTGTTTGTCTTTTTTATTAAGTTCATTTTTTCTACTTCTGCATCTGCTATGTTACTGTTTGTTTTGTAGTCACTAAATATGTTACCTATTTTTTTGCTTTTCTTTTTTTCTTGTTCTATTACTTTTGTTTTTTCTCCTGATATTTCTTCGTTTTCTGCCACTTTTGTTCACCCTCTATGTTTCTTATTTCTTGTGTTATACTATCATATTTGATGTTTTTTTTCAATGACAATAATAAAAAATCTGGTATATTTATGATTAATCTATCTAATTTTAATATAACTCTTAGA
>CALXJW010000146.1 GCA_944388725.1 uncultured Clostridia bacterium
AGAACAAAAGAATATTTATTTGACAAAATAGAATCAGAAATAAAGAAAATACATGATTATGAAGTATGTGAAATATCGTGTACAGAAATTATAAAAGCAAATAAAGAATTTTTAAAATGGATTGATGAAAATACAATAAATAAAATGTAAAAAAGGAAGTGATAGTATATGGATATGTATCAAAAAAGAGAAATGCGAAAAAATAAAAATAAGAAAGAAAATGAAAAAAGTTTACAATCTACTAGCATTAACTGGTTTCCAGGGCATATGGCAAAAACAAGAAGACAAATTTCTGAAGATTTAAAATTAGTAGATGTTGTTATAGAAATACTTGATGCAAGAATACCTTTGTCAAGTCAAAATCCAGAAATAAAACAAATATTACAAAATAAAAAGAAAATAATAGCACTAAATAAATATGATTTAGCTGATGAAAAAGAAAATTACAAATGGATACAGTATTTTGGTAAAAATAGAATAAAAGCTATATTAACTGATTCTAATACAGGAAAAGGAATAGATGTATTATTAAAACAAGTGCAAGAAATCATGAAAGAAGAATTAGAAAAAGTAGCCAATAAAGGAAGAATTGGAAGAAAAATAAGGGTGATGGTTGTAGGGATACCAAATGTGGGAAAATCATCATTTATAAATAGAATAGCAAAAAGAAATTCAGCAGAAGTAGGAAATAGACCAGGTGTTACAAAACAAAAACAATGGATTAGAATTAATAATGAGATAGAGTTGTTGGATACACCCGGTGTATTATGGCCAAAATTTGAGAGTGAAAAAGTAGCACTTAATTTAGCTTTTACTGGAACAATAAAGGATTATATATTAGAAATGACAGAAATTGCATATTCTTTAACAAAATTTTTACTAGAAAACTATAGAGAAAATTTTGAGAATAGATATTCTATTAGTGATGAACAAATAAATGAAATTTTGTCACAAGAGCAACCTGAAAATGAAAATATATATGAAATAATGCAGTTAGTAGGAAAAAAGAGAGGAGCAATTATTTCTGGTGGGAATGTTGATGATGAAAAAACTTCTAAAATTATTTTAGATGATTTTAGAGCAGGTAGGTTTGGAAAAATATCTTTGGAAAAGGTAAATGAATAATTTAATATACATTATGAAGAAAAAAATTACAATTTTGTGATTTTTTTTCTTTTTTCTATTGACAAAATTAAATAATAATATTATAATAATCATTGTCGCAAGACATTGCCAGTTATAGAAATGCAGATGTGGCGGAACTGGCAGACGCACAGGACTTAAAATCCTGCGGTGGTTAAACACCGTGCCGGTTCGATTCCGGCCATCTGCACCAATGATGTTTCTGTTCGAACTAATAGAACAGAGTTGATACAAAATCAATCAGAAAATAAAATCTGGTTGATTTTTTTGTTGTCTAAGTATTGAATTTTTGTTTTTGTAGAAAGTGAAATTTGCTTTTTTATGTAAAGCATGATATACTTACATTATAAGCAATGTGTATTCCTTATGCTTATACGATTAAAATTAAACGTCTTTATGGAAATAAGGAGGAACTACTATGGTTGGAAAAAATGCAGAAAAAGGTAACACATTCATCTTTCTGATGCAAGAGTACATGAATAGTGCTATGAAATGTGGCGGTCATTCGGTACAATGTGCTAAAGAAATTAAACCATTGATTAAGGATTTCTTCAAGAAGGCTATGTCTGTTGCTAAAGTTAGGGAAGATGGCACTGATGTATGTTCTTACATTGAAAGTATAGCAGAGGCGGTAAAATATCTTGCACGAAATACACGCAACTATGAAAGAATGAAGGATCAAGAAGTTGAAGTACTCAATAAGATTTTTCAAGAATTTGATGCACTTCTTGAAGAAGCTATGAATCTTAAGGCTCAGTACCGTTATGCATCTAATCTTGCTTGCAAGATTAGTTACATTACAGAAATTCTCTATAGAAATCAAGTTGGTATGCATGATTCAAAAGAAGACCATAAACATTGGCGCGATGGAATGATTTTCCAAAGCTATGAGAGTTTGTGGAAGGTGATACATCGAGTAAACACAGAATGGGAGGAGTTGCGCAAGAGAAGATTTTCTATTGAACTATTCTATGATTTTTGTACTGTTTGCCACTATGACAGAAGTCGTGGTAAAGAAATGGATGAAGAGGAAAAAATAAACAATTTTATGTCAGTGCTTGATGGAAAAATGAAGTTTATCCCAGTGTATCTACATGGATACATACAAATTGGGTTAAGAGTGGTCAACAATGACTTTGGTAATAAAATTGTTTGTGCTTGTGCTATGAAGCGCAAGAAGGGGAATGGGATGAGACAAGTAGGAAATGATGCAGATTCATCTACAACAACAGACAGTAATTAAATTTCCAAATTTCAATTGAAAGTAGTAAGCAGAAGACTGGCTCTTTGGAGCCAGTCTTCTGCATTTAAATTGATTTGACGGTGATAGTTTATAAAATAATAGTTTTTAATAATATGTAAACTCTTTATATACTGTTTCTTATACTAAATCTTTATAATTATTTGTGAGAACAGTCAATTTTAAATAGACAGTGTTTTGGGTTTTCATCAATAGGATTCTTTTCTAACATTTGTTTCATAAGTATTTCAAAGATTTCTTTAGCTTATTTATTAATTTATACAATATGTTTTCTTAAAATTTTGTTTATAAATATTATTATATATTTTGATTTGTTATAATTTTTAAATATTTTAATCTTAAATGACTATACTTTTTAATAATATAATCATTTTCGTAATTTTATTTCTATAAATATAAGTCTAAGTTATCACTACTATAACAAAAAAATTCTAAAATTTAATTTCGCTAATTTTAGAACTATAATTTTATATATAGATGCTATTCTATAAATATAGATTTGTATAAAGTGTATTTAATTTAGGATTACTGGGTTAGGACTTATGCCAGGGACAAAGTCCTGTGCTACATTGTTAAAGAGTAATATCTACTTTAGCAATAATAGTTATAGCGATGATTTTACTAATAAATAAAATCAAGAAGAAAAAACAAATAAAATGTGGTTAATATTTTTTACTATATTTATTATAATAACATAGTTCCCTTCTTTATTAAAGGAATGCTAGTATAAAATAAAGTTGATTCTATTCAATTTATATTATGCAATTTTTAAAAATAAAATTTTTGTATTTTATCAAAAAGATGATATACTTTAACAAATATCATTTAAAAAATAATAAAAATGTTAGAGTAATTTACTCAACACTCCAACATTTATTATAGAACCTTTTATTTTAATTAAATTTATATTTTTTCAAAAACTAGTGTTGCTTGCATTCTATCTCCACCCATTAATCTTTTACTTCCTGATGAAGTTGTACTCATTGTGTGTAATCTATAACATTTTTTTGATTGGTTGTTTATTACTTTTTCTAATTCGGTTAACTTTCCAAAACCAATTCCTAAAAATTTTTCCTTTAATACAACTTGTAAAATTACATATTTCATAGATTTTAATCATCCTTTAATACATTAATAATTAAATTGTAACATTTTGTATATTTATGTCAATTTTGCAAATTAAATTTGCTAGAAGTGACCAACATTTACAATTTACATAAAATATGATATAATATAGTGAGTACATTGACAATTGTTGAAAAATCCAATTTTAATTTCATGAGGAGGTAAAAAATGATGTTACCAATAGTAAGTTACAAACCTGCAATAATAGATGCAGTGTGTAACAATTATGTTACCATTGTCACAGCAGAAACAGGCTCTGGTAAATCTACTCAGATTCCACAATACTTGTCTGAATATTTTAGTCAAGTAGTTGTGACTGAACCCCGGATTATGGCTACTAAAACTTTAGCCAAACGTGTATCGGAGGAGATGAATGTAACTCTTGGAGAAGAAGTAGGATATAGCACTGCCTATGATAAGTGTGCTTCCCCTAATAGCAAAATTTTGTATTGTACCAACGGTCTGCAACTTATCAGGACGATTTTCAACCAAGACCAAAGAGAAGAGAATGTTCTTATCATTGATGAAGCACATGAGTGGAATTTGAATATCGAAACATTAATTGCATGGTGCAAATTTATGTATGGTAAATGGAATACCAAAGTTGTAATTATGAGTGCAACATTGGATGCAATTAGACTTGCGAATTTTTTTGGAAGTAATGTTGCGGTATTGAATGTTCCTGGAAATCTGTATGACGTCAAAGTTGAAGAAAGATCAAAGTATGAGCTGATTGAAACTATCAGAGAGAATATTCATGATGGCAAGAACATTTTGGTCTTTGTTGCAGGTAAAAAAGAAATCAATAATGTTATCGAAGAATTAGCTGGAGAGAATGCAACAGTTTTACCACTACATGGAGAGATGGAATGGGAAGAACAAAAGAAATGTTTTGGACAATATTCCAATCCTAAAGTTGTTGTAGCGACAAATGTTGCACAAACATCTCTCACAATACCAGATATTGATGTTGTGGTAGATACTGGCGAAGCTAGAATTTCA
>CALXJW010000147.1 GCA_944388725.1 uncultured Clostridia bacterium
ACTTCTATAAAACAACTTTCAAATTCATCATGTGATGCAGTATTATAATAACTATTATAATACTGGTCCTTTATTAGAACTTCTCC
Source organism: uncultured Clostridia bacterium (assembly GCA_944388725.1). Lineage (GTDB taxonomy): Bacteria > Bacillota > Clostridia > TANB77 > CAG-508 > CAG-269. Next base: position 87 of record CALXJW010000147.1, read on the forward strand.
TACATATTTACGTAAAAATCTATATTCATTTATTCTTATATATTTTTTAATTTCACTAACATCTATCCATTTATCAATTGGACATTTTTTCAAATATTCTAAAATTATTTTTCTTGCTTTTCCTAAATATGGTGTTTTATTTTGTAATCTAAAATTGTTTCCTTCAATCCTATTACATTCATTTATAACTTTGCTTTCTGGGTCTATATAAGAATTTAATAAGTACTTAATTTTTTCAATTTTATTTAACTTTTGGTATTCTTCACAAGCCTTTTCATCAATTGAAAACACTCCTTTTTTTACTTTAATTGTTGAACTATTTTTAAGCAAATTTACTATACCATTTGAAACTATTGTATCCTCTATATTTCTTATACTATTAAAGTCTATTTCATCATTTTTCAATACATCTCTATATTGTAATTTATTATGTATTTTTATTACAGCTGATTTTGGCATTTGCTCTTTTGTTTTTGTTGCTTTTATTTTTGACACATTAATGAATTTTATAAATTCATCAAAATCTTGAACTCTATTTTCTCTTCCTACTATATTAGCATAGAAATCTTCTGGTTCTATATTTTCTTTTGTCGCTTTTATTTCTATTTTTATTGGCTCTACAAGCTCATTTAATTTTTCCTTAATTTCCTCTGGTATGCTTCTATGCCATCCTATATAAAATAGATTTGCTTTTGAATCTCTATCAAAATATGATGAACTATAAGAATATTTATTTTTTTTATATTTATTTTGTATTTTTTCTAACAAATATCTTTCTGGATGATATTTATTTTGAATTATACATGTCATCATTTCTTTTTCATATTTTGGAAGATCTTCAAATACTTCCTTTCCCAGTTTTCATTACTAAAAAACTCACAAAGTAATTTTATCTTTTCTGCTTTAATAGCACCACTTCTTCCTTTTATTCCTGCTTGACTACACATTTTAGTCAATTCGTCTGTTGTTTTATTCCATAACATTTCTTCTATTCTTTTCATATTTGCTCCTTATTCTATCTCATTATTTTTAATACTATTTTTTAATAATCCACTTGGACATGTAACTTCATCTTTTAAACATTCTATATTACCAAATACTAAGAAAGAATCCTCAGCTCTTGATACTGCAACATTCATCAAGCTTTTGTTATTATCTATAAAGAAACACCCTTCATCCTTTCCATATGTTGTTGACATTATAATGATTTTTCTTTCTCCACCTTGTAATACATGTATTGTTCCTACCGTTATTCTTTCTCTTATTTCTTTTGGTAAAACTTTCTTTAAAACATTTTTTATCGTTGCTGATTGTGCTTTAAATGGCGTTATTATACCTATTACATTATTTGGATTTACCTTTTCGTAATATTCATATATCTTATCATAATTTTCTTTTATCCAAATCGCTATTCCTAATGCTTCAGTCACATTGCTTCTACTTGTTCCAACTTTTTGTGAATGTAAACTTTCAACTTTCTTATATCCCATTTTAGGAAATAAATCTTGTCTTTTATCTTCCCTTTTGTTACCTCTTAATGGATTTAATTTACCTTTATAAACTAAATCATTGCAATACTTAATAATATCATCAAAACATCTTCTATGTTCACTTAAGAATAATCCTTTTTCATTATATTTTCTATATTTGCAAGATTTACATGCAACTTTCATAACATTTGAAGTAGATGCTGTTATTCCATTTTGTTCTAAAATCTTAAATTCTTTTTCGTATTTTATTATTCCTTCTTGAATTGCTAGTGATTTATCTAATGCTATTTCTATCCCCCATACGGGTGATATCTGGTATTCATCACCAACTACTATTGCTTTTTTAGCTAGTGCAAAAGAACATGCTGCAATTTCAGTTGATACTTGTCCTGCTTCATCTACTATAAGTAAATCTATCGTATTATATAGGTATCCCTTTTTTACACCATCCCATATTTCGAATTGTTTTGGTAGCATATAAAATGTCATAACCATACAAGGTGCTATTAATGCTAATCTTTCATAATACATTCTTATTACATTCTCAAAATTTGTTCCTTTTTGTTTTTCTGTAAGTTCATTTTCTCCTTCCAACCATCTTGCTTCATAATAATGTACACTTAGCCAAAAAGCAATATATCGTATATTTCTATCTAGCCATTCTTCTAGTTCTTTTTTATTTGTTATTATTCTCGCTTCTATATTGTATTTTTCTAATTTCTTTAAATTATTTTCATAAGATATTTTATTTTTCTCAACTTCTTTTATTATTAATTGTAATTTTCTTATCTCTTCATTTTGATTTTCTATAATCTTTGAATAATATTCTTCAATATAATTTATATCTAATAAATCTACTTTAAATATTTCATCTTCATTTACATATATTTTTAATTTATTTGAAATTTTAGCTTTATAATTTTTTATAAAACTTAAAACTCTCCAAAGTATTGGTATTTCTTTATATTTATTATTCCAAAATTCTATTCTTTTTTGTGCATTTTTCTTTATATCTCTTATATTATTTATTTGCTCTTTTCTTTCTTTTAAATATTTTTCTATATCTTTTATTTCTATACTCTCAAAGAAACTAACAATATCTATTAATTCATTTTGTATTTGATTTATTTTCTTCAATCTATCATGTAGCTTATTTTTATATATTGTAATATTATCTATTTTCTCTTCATTTTCTAAAAATTTTGATGCTTCTTCTATAAATTTTTCTTTAGATTTTTTTATATTTTCCTCATTTTCTATTTCAGCTACAAAAAAATTTCCTCTATTATCTGTATATTGAAATTTCTTTTCTTTTGCTTGTTTTCTTTTTCTCTTTGATGGAAAATATATAGCAAAACTATCCACATTTTCTAGCCATCTTTCCTCTAAATTACTTCGTTTAAATTTTCTTTTTATCTTTCCAAATGACTCAATTATATTAGTTACTGCTTGGTTGTTTGTAGATGATGCAACTATTAAAGGTGGCACACCTTTTTCTAAAGCTCGTTTTACATATTCATTTGCTACTATTGATTGAATTAATGTAGTTTTTCCTGTTCCTGGTGGTCCTTTTACTGCTAATATTTCCCCTTCTTTTATATTATTAAAATTATTAACACTTTCTCTTTGTGATTCTGATAAACCATAAATTCCTCCCATTTGTCCTAAGTGTTTTTTCTGATTCTCTATTGTATCTTCTTGTAAAACTTCATCTTTTTCTTCTTCTAATTGGATAAATTTTTCATACAAAGGCATTTCTTTTTCTTCTTTTAATATATTTTCATATAAAGATTTTATTGAATATGTTGGATTTATTGTTTTGTCTGGAAAAAAATATATATTACTCTATAATTCAACTTTTTCTTTATTACCATTTAGGTTATAAATGTAATCATCATTAAAATTACAATTTGTTGTTTTTTCATATATATTTATACAAAACTTCAAATAATCTTCCCATGAGAATATATCATAAATATGGTATATATTATCACTTAATACTTGTTCATATATTTTATTATCTCCTATTGCTAGTTCTGGCTCTATCATTGGTTTTAAGAACTCTCGAGGAAACCAAGGAAGTTTATTATCTTCTATTGCTGGCAATAATATTGACTTTTCTTTATTTAACATTGCAGGTATAAAATAAATTCCAGTTAAATCTTCAATTTCTTCATCTTTCTTTTGGCTTCCTTCTTCTATTGTTCTTATAACTTTTACTGCTATTATTACATATAAATTCTCATCTATTTTATCTTTTTCATCTTTTTTCTTTTTTTCTTTTCCTTCTTCTTTTTTGTTATTTTCAAATAATTTTAATGTTATATTAGGGGCTTTTATTCCATTAAAAAATTCTTCTTTACTTATTTTATAAAATTCATCATTTTTAAAATCAATACTTCTATCTACTTGTGCTAATACTGCTTTTTTTAAATATTGTGTTATTTCTTTTTTTAGTTCCATAAAAAATCTTCCTTATTTAAATTTATTTTTTGTATTTTACTATATTTTTCTATTTATATCCATATTTTAACCTAATTATTATTTTTTATCTATTTAAAATTCTTTCTATGCTTATATTAAACTCTCTTTTGTACCAATTATTTAAATCTTTTCTTCTTTTAAAAATTAAAACTTTATTTTTATCTACATTGTTTAAGTATTTTAAAATATCTTTTCTCTTATTTTTATTCCATTTCAAAGTAAACTTTATAAATTCAAAATCTAATTTTTCCTTACAACCTGGTATGTCAAATTTTTCTTTTCCTTTACCCCTTATATACCTTAAAACAATTCCTTTCAACTTTGCAAATGTATTATAATCAAGAAATA
>CALXJW010000148.1 GCA_944388725.1 uncultured Clostridia bacterium
AAAAAGAAGCACAAAAAGAAACAAGAATTGAAACAGCCAAAAAACTTTTAAAGCTAAAAATGCCAATAGAACAAATAATGAAAGTAACTGAATTAGCAAAAGAAGAAATATTAAAATTAAAAGATAAACAATAAAAAACAAATAAAAAGTGTATAATGTAGAAAACTTATAGCAATTATTACAACATTATACACTTTTATTATTTTCACTATTTAATTTTTAAATTAACAATAGTAACACCCATTTCACCTTCACCAAAAGTACCGAGTCTAAAAGAATCAACTAACTTGTTTGATTTTAAAAATTTATGAACACCATTGCGCAAAGCACCAGTACCTTTACCATGGACAATGCGAACAGGAGAGAGTTTGGCAATAAAACAATCATCTAAATATTTATCAATAATAGGAATAGCCTCACCAACAGTTAGACCTAAAATATTAAGTTCAGGGCTAACAGATTGAGATTTTGATGTAGATTTATTAGTACTTACATAAGATAAATTCTTTTGTTTAGAAGATGCTTTTGTTTCTTGTAAAAATTTAATATCAACATTCATTTTCATAGCACCAACTTGAACTTGAACAGTATTATTTTTAGAAATATTAGATAAAATAACACCATTAGAATTCAAATTAGTAACAAAAACGGTTAAACCTGGTTTAATTTGTTCTTTAGAAATAGGGTGTGAAACTTCTATGCTAGAGCTATCAGTTTTTATAGAAGAAATAGTTTCGTTTAATTTATTTCTAAGTTTATTTGCTTGAGATGCAGAAGAGGCAGAATTTATATCTTTAATAATAGAATTTGCAGTTTCTTTTGCATCAATAAGAATTTGTTTGGCTTCTAATTTTGCATTCGCAATTAATTCTTTTTCTTTATTCAAAACATCAGAATTTTGATGTTTTAAACTTTTCTTTAATTCTTCGACTTCTTTTAAAGAATCAGATATTTTTGCTTTTTCATCTTCAACTTGAGATTTGCTATCATAAATACTTTTTAATAAATCTTCAAGATTAACAGAATCTTTATCAATCATAGAAGAAGCTCGTGAAATTATATCTTCACTTAACCCAAGTTTTCTGCTGATGGCAAAAGCATTACTTTTACCAGGAATACCAATTAAAAGTCTATAAGTAGGTTTTAAATTTTCTATATCAAATTCAACACTAGCATTTTTAAAATTAGGAGTAACTAAAGCGTATTTTTTTAATTCTTGATAATGAGAAGTAGAAACAATAATTGCGCCTAATTCAACAAAATATTGTAAAATGCTAATAGCTAAATTAGCACCTTCGAGAGGATCTGTACCAGAACCTAATTCATCAAGTAGAATAAGACTATTATTTGTAGCACAATTAGTTATATTAACAATATTACTCATGTGTGAAGAAAAAGTACTTAAAGATTCGCTAATACTCTGTTCATCACCAATATCTGCAAAAATATTATCAAAAACGAATATACTAGAAGATTCGTCTGCAGGTATATTCAAACCACTACAAGCCATTGCAGTTAAAAGACCAATTGTTTTTAATGTAACAGTTTTCCCACCAGTATTTGGTCCAGTAATAACTAAACAAGAAAAATCTTTTCCTAAAACTATTGAACTAGGGACTACAACAGATTGGTCAATAAGAGGATGTCTTGCATTTTTTAAATCAATATATTTTTCATCATTAATAATAGGTGTAGAGCAATGCAAATCTAATGAATAATGAGCTTTTGCAAAAATAAAATCAAGTTTACCTATTATTTCCACATTTTGTTGTAATTCTTTTGTATAAAGATATAATAATCCAGAAAGATTTTGTAAAATTCTCTCAATTTCAAGATTTTCTTCAATGTTTAAATTAGAAATTTCATTATTTAAATCAAATACAGCAATAGGTTCAACAAAAACAGTAGAACCACTACTAGACACATCATGTATAAAGCCTTTAATTGATGAACGATATTCTTCTTTAACAGGTATAACAAAACGCCCATTACGAATTGTAACTATATTTTCTCTAATAAATTTTGAATATGTAGAAGAATGCAAAATTGTATTTAATTTAGAACGTATATCTTGTTCAAGTCTTCTTTTTCTTTTTCTAATATCCTGTAATTTACTAGAAGCAGAATCTGCAATAGTATCTTCATCAATAATTGATTTAGAAAATGTAGAAACAATACCTGGATTTATATATAAATTATCAAAATATTGTCTTAAATTTTCAAAATCTATGGGATTGATATAATCTTTATTAAAATAATCTTTTAAATCAAAAGACATTTGTAAAATATTTTGCATTTCTAATAATGCTTTAATACTAAGAATACCACAACTGTCTAATGTTTTTAAATAAACAGTTATATCTGCAATTTCTCCTAGAGGAGGAGTGCTATTTCTTTGAATAAGAATTACACCTTGACTTGTTTCATTTAACATGTTTTGTACATCAGTTTTATTATTTGATGGTCTTAATTCTGAAATATATTTTTTTCCTATATGAGTTTTACAATAATTTGAAATTATGTCTAAAATTTTATTATATTCTAATTTTAATAAATTGTTATTCATTTTTAACCTCCGAATACATATATTATGCCATAAAAAGCTTGAAAATTCAATAAATTTTATATG
>CALXJW010000149.1 GCA_944388725.1 uncultured Clostridia bacterium
TTGTTCATTAGAATGGAGAAGTTAAATGAGAATAAGATTTAAACCTTGGGCAAGACCGGAATTAGAAGCAAGTGAATTTTACAGAGATAATCCGGAAGAAATAAAAGAAAAATGGATACAAGAATTTAAAAATCAAAACAATCCTATTCATATTGAATTAGGATGTGGAAAAGGACAATTTATTTCACAAATTGGTATACAGAATCCTGAAATAAACTATATTGCGATTGATTTAGTTGATGCAATGTTAGGTTTAGCTAAAAGAAACGTAGAACAAATATATAAAGATAATAATAGAAATATAGATAATATATTATTGACAAGATTTGATATTGAAAGAATAAATTTAATTTTAGGAAAAGAAGATTGTATTAAAAGAATATATATAAATTTTTGTAATCCTTGGCCTAAAGGAAAGCATAGAAAAAAGAGATTAACACATACAAGACAATTAGAAAAGTATAAAGAATTTTTAGATGATGAAGGAGAAATTTATTTTAAAACTGATGATGATGATTTGTTTTTTGCAAGTTTGACATATTTTAAAGAATCAGGTTTTGAAATCATTAAAGAAACAAAGGATTTACACTTAGAGCCAATATGGGAAAACAATATTATAACAGAACATGAAAAAATGTTTTCAGATCAAGGAATAAAAATAAAAGCTTTAATAGTCAAAAAAATATAAAGAAAAATCCTCTCAAATAGAGAGGATTTTTACTGTGATTTAAAAAGGATTAACATTTAGAGTTTTATTATTTGTAAAAATTACCATACCTGGTTTTGCAGATGCTGGCTTTTTAACAAATTGAACCTTACAATAATCTACAGGAATATTAGAAGAATTACGAGCTTTACTATGTTTTGCGGCAATTTGAGCACATTTAATTAGTATTTCATCATTGATAGGTTGTGATGCTTTTAATATAACATGACTTCCATGTATATCTTTTGTATGAAACCATATATCGTTTTTACTAGCAAACTTAAAAGTAAGCCAATCATTTTCTTTATTATTTCTACCAACATAAATTTTAAATCCATCTATTTCATATTCAATAGGAGAAAAAGAAGTATGAGTCTTTTTCTTTTTTGAATTTTGTTTCTTTTTGTTCTTTAATTTATCTTTAAAAATACCATTTTCACTAATTTCTTCAAATACATTTTGGACATCTTCTATATTAGTACAATTATCTAATTCATAAACAATACTTTCAAGATAATTAAGTTCGTTTTCTGTTTCTTCTTTTTGCTTATTTACAATTACAAGAGCATTTTTTAGTTTAGAATATTTTTTAAAATAATGTTTTGCATTAATGTTTACAGAATATTTAATATCTAAAGGTATCTTTATTAAATTATTATTATCATAATAATTTTCTAATTCTATAAAATTATTATGATTATTATTTAATCTATATAGATTAGCTGTTATAAGTTCACCATATAATTTGTATTTATCCATATTAGCACATTCTTCAAGCTTTGAATTAATATGTAGTAAACGAGTTTGATATTTATTTAATAAGTCTAATATTAATTTTAAAATACTATTTCTTTTATTTTTAAAATTTTCTAATGTTTCTCTTTCAAAATAAAAATTATCAATATAATTGTTTAAATTAAAATTTGTGATATTTTTATTTAATACTAGAGAATAGTCATAAATATTATCATTTTTATAAATTGTTTCAAAACTTAATTCCGATGAACCAATTTTATTTAAAATTTCACAAAAATAATTATAGAGTTTATTCAATTCATCTTTTCTTTGTGAAGTAACATTACATATAGAAATAGCAGATTTTACAAAAGATAAACTAAAACCTGTAAAAGTATTAGCAATGTTTTTGGCTAAATCATTATCATTATTAGAAATTTTTGAATAGAAGTCTTCGAAATTTTTTATCTCTAAAAAATCTAATTTATTTGATGCAGGCAATGTATATAACTTAGACGGAAAAATATCTCTATAAGAATTGTTTAGACAATTAGTATGTCTCATTGCATCAATAACAATATTATCCTTATTTAATAGAATAATATTACTATGTTTTCCCATAAGTTCAATTACTAGAGTTTTAATTTCAATTTCATTAAATTCATTAATAGTTTCAATTTCTATACGTATAATTCTTTCTAAACCATTCATAGAAATACTTGAAATTTTCCCGGGTATTAAATGTTTTCTAAGTAACATACAAAAATTAGGTGCAACTAGAGGATTGGGTTTAGAATGAGTTGTTAAATTAATTCTACAATTATGTGCATCTATGCAAATATTTAAAGCATAATGTTGACCACTAGAATAAAGTCCAATAATTATAGTATTTTTATCAGGTTCATAAATTTTATCAATTTTGGTGCCTATAATGTTATTAAGTTCAGTTACAATAGCTTTTGTTACAATTCCATCAAATGCCATAAAAATCATCTCCTAAGTATAATATAATAACATAAAAAGAATATTTTTACAACTAATATAAGTATTCTAATGGATTAAC